>CANHPI010000063.1 GCA_947462425.1 Bacteroidota bacterium | reverse complement strand
TATCAAAACAATACGGAAAAACTAAATCTTTTAATGATGATGATTTATTTAACGATATAGAAAAATTAACTTATAAAGAAATTCGCTACTTTTTAGATAATTACGTTGCAGGTTCAAAACCATTGCCGTACAAAGATATATTTAATTTAGTTGGCCTTAATTATACTGATAAAAAAATTGAAGAAAAAATAACTTTAGGTGGGATTTCTGTAGGATATAATCCTAAGACTAATCATTTAGTAGTTGTAAATACAAGTAAATTAGATGCTTTTGGTAAAAAATTAAAATTTAAAGAAGAAGATGAAATTGTAACTTTTAATTATAGAAAACTAACTTTAGATAATATGAAAGAAATTTTAGGCGGATTTATGCAAAATGCTAAAGTTGGTGATAAATTAGTAATTGATGTTTTAAGAAAAGACAAAAAAGGTATAGAAGTAAATAAAACTTTAAAAGCAAAAGTAAAACTAGTTAAAGTTACTGAAACTGATATTATTGAAATTAATGCAAATGCAACAGAACAACAATTGTTAGCCAGAAAAATGTGGCTTGGTATTAATTAATAATGCATAAAAAACAAAACATATATTGGACATGTCAATTTATAGGTTGGACATTTTTTGCGGCTCTAAACCTCTTTTTTTTCAAACTCAGTTATAGTACAAATGTAAAAGACATTCTCAATTATTTAATTTGGCTACCAGTTGGAATTAGCATTACGCATTTTTACAGGTACCTTATCTTAAAATTCAACGTCCTCAAACTGACCATTTTTTCTCAAATTCCTATTGTTATTATTTCTGGATTTATAAATGCATTTTTGTTTTTTGCATTAACAGTAGGCTTTGCTAAGCTATTTGGGATTATAACTTATAAAATTGAATTAGTAGCAGCAATATCCAACATTTTAAGTTTAACCGTTATTTTTGTTTTTTGGTCGCTGATTTATTTTGGATTTCATTTTTTTGATAATTATAAAAAAACTGAAATTCAAAATCTGCGATTAGAAGCTAATTCAAAAGAAATTGAGCTTAATAAATTAAAGTCACAACTTAATCCTCATTTTATGTTTAATAGCATGAACAGTATCAGGGCATTGGTTGACGAGGATCCTAAAAAAGCAAAAGTAGCTATTACGCAGTTATCAAATATTTTACGAAATACATTGATGATGCACAAAAATAAGTTCATTACGTTAGAAGAAGAATTAGTGTTGGTAAAGGATTATTTAGAATTAGAACTAATTCGTTTTGAGGAACGTTTAAATTTTCAATTTGATATTGATCCCAATACACTGTTATTGCACATACCACCAATGATGATTCAAACTTTAGTTGAAAATGGTATTAAACATGGCATAAGTAAATATGCAGAGGGAGGAAACATTTCAATTTCTGCAATAAAAGAACCAGAAAATTTTATCATTAAAATTATTAATACTGGTCAATTACTTGAAAACCATACATCAGATTCAGGATTTGGAATTACAAATACAACGAATCGTTTAGAATTACTATTTGGAAAAAAAGCTACTTTTTCTATAAAAAATTTGGATGACAAAAATGTAATCAGTTTAATATCCATTAAACTATAAAAAATGAAATAACCATGTTTACATCAAACAAATAGTATTAAACTAGCTATAATATTGGGAAACTAAAAACAAAAAAAATGAAAGCAATTATAATTGATGATGAACGATTAGCAAGACAAGAGTTAAGAAACCTGCTTGCAGCGCATAAAGAAATTGAAGTAATTGCAGAATGCAATAACGCGCAATCTGCTAAAGAAAAAATTGCTGAATTAAATCCGGATGTTATTTTTTTAGATATTCAAATGCCAGGAAAAACAGGGCTTGAATTAATTGAAGAAGTCTCTGCCCTACCCGACGTAGTTTTTGTAACTGCATACGATGAATACGCCATAAAAGCATTTGAAGTTAATGCCTATGATTATTTATTAAAACCGGTTTCACCTGAACGCTTAGCGGAAACGATAAAAAAACTAACGCTAAAAGAAACATCTGAAAAGAAAGAAAATACAACTCCCTTAACAGAAAACGACCAGGTGTTTATTAAAGATGGAGAAAAAACATGGTTTGTTCGCTTAAGTAATATCCGATTATTTGAAAGTGAAGGGAATTATGTTCGTGTATACTTTGATAATTTTAGGCCATTAATTTTAAGAAGCTTAAATAGCTTAGAAGAACGCTTGGATGAAAAAACATTTTTTAGAGCTAGCAGAAAACACATCGTAAACTTAAGCTGGGTAGAAAGCATTGAAACCTGGTTTAATGGTGGCTTAATGGTTAAATTAAAAGGTGGTCAAGAAATTGAAATATCGCGCCGCCAAGCCGTTAAATTAAAAGATATGATGAGTCTTTAATTATATTGCAGATTACAGATTGGAAAATAGTACAGTTAATAATTTTACAAACACATATGCGTATATTTGTAACTTAAAAAGAACTAAACAAAAATGATAAATAAAGAAGATTTTAATATAGATGATTTACCTGAAGAATTAAAAGGTGACATTGTTCCAGAAATTGACCCTACAAAATTATTTGATGAAAAAGAATATGCTACTATTATTATTGGTAGCGAAGGGATGAGTAAAAAAGATACGAATAATGCAGATTATGTAACGGTATTAGTAAGCAGCAAATCTTCACGTGAAGAAAAGGATGCAGCATTAATTTTTTTAAAAGAAAACAATTCACAATCCTTTATTTTAAATGCCATAGCAAAAACAAAAAATCTAGAACAGAAAGCACTTTTAATTGCAGCATGTTGGGAAACAGGTTTGGATTTTAGTAAAGATTATGCCATATTTATTGATTTAATTTGTCATAGTAATTTCAATGTATCTTTTGAAGCGCTAACCGTTATAAAAGAGATGGAAGCAGAAATTGACACAACTACATTTCAAGCATCGCTTAAAGTATTTAAAAATGTAAAAAAACCAAGTATAGCAGTAACGGATGCAATTAAATTTATTGAAGAAAAATTAAACACTGAATAATTGAAAACTAGTATACAACATTTATTATTTATTGGATTTCTTTTCTGTTATCATTCTTCTTTTTCTCAAGAACAGGAAGATGTAAAAATTATAAAAATCAAAAAAGAAAAACTTTTTGTAAAAGCAGCCTTTGATGACACTGAATTTAAAGTAATTGCGTTCGATAGATATGGAAATCCGCACGAACAAGCGATTAAATCGTTTACCATACTTTATAGCGAAAAAAAAACAAATTACGAAGCTGCTGTTGTAGGAAACACGTTTCCTTTAAAAACAATTAACTTTTTGACAAAGAAAAAAAAACTAGCCACTAAAATTTGCTTAACTAAATTAAAAGCAGAAGATAAAGATGGGCACATAGAAGATTTACCTGACTTGTGCGATATCGTAATCTTCCCTGATTGTAAAAAAGTAAATAAGAATAGATAAAAAAGTTCGCTGTAACAGCGAACTTTTTTATCTCAATATTACTCATATATATTATATTTACTTTGCAGCTACCGGCATATTCTTTGGTGCTTTAACCTGATACATCATTATTAACTTTTTGCTATCCTTTGCCTGTAATGTTGCTCGCCATTTAACTACCCCTGTAACTTCATCGTAATTGCCACCTGATAATTCTTTACGATCAATAACAACCAACTTATCCTGTGATAAAGGTAATTGATCTTCAATATCAATGTCAATTTTTGAAGCCCGTGAATTTTTTATCGTAATTTCAAACGTATATTGATGTAAAATATCATTATCTAATATTTTTTGAGAACACTTCTCCTTAATTTTTTGACGCTTAATAGCTATGTTTTTATCAATACCTAAGGACAATTGCATTGTATCTTCAATGCCGCCAGGCTTTAAACTAGTAACTCCAACATACGAGCCATCATAATAAATAGAAGCTTCGCCACTCATAGTAATAGCATCTTCCCAATCTGGTAAAATAGCAGTGAGATAAACGTTATTATTTAATTTAGGAATTGCTTTATAACGATACATTGTTTTTAAATCTTTTATCATAATAGCAGCAAAATGTTGTTTGCCATCGCTTGGAATATTATAATTTAATTTTATTTCATATTCGGTTTCAATAACATTCTCACTTACTGAAGTATAGTCATACGCATTTTGAGCAACATCTTTTTGAACTTCTTCTAATGAACTATAATCATCAGCTTTTTTAGATTTATGCTTATCGTATAAACTTCCTGAAGCTGGAACCGATAATGGCTCTTGCTTGTTATTACTGGTTTTATATGGATTAAATCCTAAATACCATGGAGATAATTGTGGAATATTATATGAACGATTTGGGTTAGCCGTGGATAAAACCAATTTAACACTACCCCAATCAATTCCAGATTCCTGATGAATTTGTGCTTTATACGTTAACTTTACATTTTGATCATTTGAATTCGCTCTTAAATCGTATGAGGGAGTCCAACCTGCATTAGTGATATAATAATTTAAATTTACAGTGGCTTGAGAGACTTGATCAGCAATAACATGAACTAAAATACGATAATCAACTTTCTCAACTTTTCCTGTTTGATTTTGATTTGTTAATTCTCTGCTCACATTTGCAACACGCTCATTTAAAATTACTTTTTTCGCTTCCAATTTTTCTCGCTCTCGTTTTAGTTTTAATTGCTCTGAATTAATGTTATATAGTTTTTCTCTTAAATAAGTTAAACCATCTTTTAACGAAGCTATGCTATCTCTTTTAAACTGTCCTTTATATAAACTATAATTTAGTAATACATTTTTCTCAGTTGCTAAAGCCTCAGATTTAGAGGATATATCTTCAATCAAATAATTTAATTCTTGTAAACTATCGTTTACCTGTTTTAATATTTTATTATAACGCACATCTACATTTAATTTTACTTTATCAAATTCTGGATAATAAACTTCGTGTTGAATGTCTGTAATAATAAAATCGCCATTACCAGAGGCTTGAATCGCAGCTGTATTGATACAGTTTTCTAACCCCGAAAATATTAATGTATTTTGACCTACAACTAAATTAACCAAGGTTTTACGATGAACTTGTGCGCCATGAGTATAAACAATAATTTTTTCGGGTTTTGATTTAATTGTTTTTTCTGTTTCTGTAGCGTTTGCTTTAATTATTGCAAAGCTTAATGCAAATAATATTAACTTTTTCATAAATAAATTTTTAAGGATTTCCATTTAGATGCATGAAAACTAATAATTCCATAAATATTTTTAATAATTCGTTTTTTTGACGTATTCCTACAGAAATAGGCAGGGTAAGACTATCACTTCAATCTTTTTAAAAAGAGACAGCTGTTCACTTTTATCATGGAGTTAAATTTTGAATAGAAGAATTTTCCTACGTGAATAATTAAAATGAAAATCCTATTGTAAGGCACAAACAAAAGATTGTAACTAAAAGCCTTACCACAGTGATACGACCAAAAGAAATTACCTTGCTAAACTATTATTATAGGGAATACGATTAATAATTGAACGCCCCAAGGTTACTTCATCAGTATATTCTAATTCATCGCCAACGGCTATTCCACGGGCAATAGCAGATAATGTTAAATTAAATTGCGCTAACTTTTTGAAAATAAAAAAACTTGTTGTTTCTCCTTCCATAGTAGCATTTAGCGCTAAAATAATTTCAGTAACCTCCTGCTTTGATACTTTTGCAACTAACGAATCAATCGTTAAATTACTTGGACCAATACCTTCCATCGGCGAAATTAGTCCGCCTAATACATGATAAACACCTTTATAAAGACCTGTGTTTTCAATAGCCATTACATCACGATAATCCTGAACCACACAAACCAATTGTTGGTTACGTATAGGATTAGAACAAACTTCGCAAATATCATGATCAGAAATAGTATGACAATTTTTACAAAATTTTAAATCATGTTTTAAGGCTTTTAAAACATCTGAAAAATTGGTAATATCCTGAGTGTCTTGTTTTATTAAATGTAAAACATAACGTAATGCCGACTTTTTACCAACCCCTGGCAAGCTAGAAAAATGCCCCACTGCTTGTTCTATTAACTTAGAAGTAAATTCCACTTTATATTTATACTATTTAACTGAATTTTTTATCTTAAATAACATGATTTAATTTACCAAAGTTAGTATTAAAATACATTATTAGTGTTTCTCAAACTCTTAACTTTAAATATTTACTTCCTATCAAAAAAATATTTTATAAAAATACTAATTTATACAATTTGAGAGAATTGACACGTTAATGTGAAAAACTGTTTAAATAGTTTTTCAAAAACAACCAGCATTTGATTAATATTGATAAATATGCATAAAATTAAACTAGAGAGAATGATGTCAGCAAAAAAAATGATTAATTCTGTAATAATTTGCAGCATTACTATTTTATTTACTACAACTTGTAAAGATAATAAACAAGAAAATGAAAATAAAACGGTATTTAATTATAACGAAATGGCTGGCATTGCGAGTTTAGATCCAGCTTCGGCAAATAACCTTGAAGATATTTGGGCTGTTAATCAGGTTTACAACGGATTGGTTCAGCTAGATGATTCGTTAAAAGTTACACCATCAATTGCAAAAAAATGGATCATCAGCGATGATGGTTTAACATACACATTTATATTAAGAGATGATGTTTTTTTTCATGACAATAAATGTTTTGAAAAAGAAAAAGGAAGAAAAGTTACTGCAAAAGATTTTGTTTTTTCTTTTAACAGACTTTATGATGCACGTGTAAGTAGCGCCGTTTCGTTATTAGCAAATATAGATAGGTCTGAAAAAACAGGATACAAAGGCTTTACATCAGTCAACGACTCAACATTTGTGGTTTATTTAAAAGAACCAATCAGTGCATTTTTAAGTATCCTAACTATGAAATATTTTTCAGTTATTCCTTATGAGGCAGCTGATTTTTATGGTCAGGATTTTAGAAGAAATCCAGTTGGTACAGGTCCTTTTAAATTTAAATTGTGGGAAGAAGGCACTAAATTAATTTTATTGAAAAATGAAAATTATTTTGAATTTGATGGCACAACTCGCCTACCCTATTTAGATGCCGTAAGCATATCTTTTGTAAAAGACAAAGAAACCGCCTTTATGGAATTACTAAATGGAAAATATGATATGCTCAGTGGGGCAGATGCATTTAATATAAATGAGGTACTTGATAAAAATGGCGAATTACAGCCTATTTATGGCAAAAAATTTGTTTTGCAAAAACAAAACTATTTAAAAACAGATTACTTAGGAATTTTAGTAGATGAAAATATTGAAATAGTAAAAAACTCTCCATTAAAAATTAAAGCACTAAGAAAAGCAATTAATTATGGGTTTGACAGAGTTAAAATGGTCAAGTTTTTTAGAAATAATATTGGTTTTCCAGCCATCTCTGGTTTTATTCCAACCGGCTTACCTTCTTTTAATAATAACGTTGTAAAAGGCTATACTTATAATCCAGAAAAAGTAAGGCAATTATTAATTGAAGCCGGATTCCCTGATGGGAAAAATTTACCAGAAATAACGTTACACACAACGGATAATTATTTAGAACAAATTGAATTTATTCAATCTCAATTAGCTGAAAATAATATTAAAGTAAATGTAAGTGTAGATAAACCAGTTGTTTTAAGACACGCTGTTTCTAGCTGCGAATACAATTTATTTAAAAAATCGTGGGTGGGAGATTATGCGGATGAAGAAAGTTTTATGAGTTCTTTTTACAGCAAAAACTTTTCGCCAACGGGTTCAAATTACACGCATTATAAAAATCCGGAATTTGATATGTTATTTGAAAAAGTAATTCATGAACCTAATAGAGAAATAAAAACATTGCTATATCAACAAATGGATCAAATATTAATTGATGACGCACCAATTGTTCCTTTATATTATGATCAGGTAATACGTTTGGTGAATAAAAACATTAAAGGTTTATCAACTAATGCTATGAATTTATTGAATTTAAAATTGGTAAATAAAGATTTAAAGTAAGAATGAATTATATACATTATTTATGCAATCATATAAGTGTTTTATTTAGCTAATCGTTGTAAAATAACCGTGAAAAAAAATTTATATATTTTCATTTTATAGTTAACTTTAACTTTTTGTGATTTTTACGTGAGTTGAAGTTGAATTGAATACACAAAATCAAAAAAAGGTTACTTAAAACAACGAATTATGTGGAAAAAATTTTCTGGAATATTATTAAGAAATAAAGCAGTATTTACAATCATTGTCCTTTTAATTACAGCCTTTATGGGCTATCAAACCTCAAGGGTTGAATTGTCTTACGACTTTGCTCAAATTTTACCAACCGATGATAGTACCTCTATAGAATATCAAAATTTTAAGAAAAACTTTGGAGAAGATGGAAATGTAATGGTTATTGGTTTTGAAGATAAAAACCTTTTTCAATTCCAAAAATTTAAAGACTGGTATGAATTAAGCAAAACCATAAAAAACATTCCCGGAATTAAAGATTTAATGTCGGTGCCAACTGTTTATAAAATTACAAAAAATGATAGTTTGCAAAAATTTGACTTTGTTCCTTTAATTCAAAAGCCTATAAATAATCAGCAAGATGTTGACAGTATTAAAGCTGATTTTTTAAACCTTCCGTTTTATGAAGGCATAATCTATAACAAAGAAACTGGTGCCAATGTAATGGCAATTACTTTTACTAAAAAGGATTTAAACTCAAAACGTCGTTTAGAAATAGTTTCGGAGATTAGAATTTTAGCAGAAGCGTTTGCTAAAAAGCATATAATTGAAATGCACTATTCGGGCATGCCATACATTCGTTCACAAGTAATGACTAAGGTATCTCACGAAATGACCCTCTTTTTAATTTTAGCCATAATTGTAACAGCTATTATTTTATGGTTATTTTTTAGATCAGGTAATGTTGTTTTCTTTTCGCTTATTATTACAGCATTTGGGGTGTTATGGTCGATGGGAATCTTAGTATTATTTGGTTACAAAATAACCATTTTATCAGGCTTAATTCCGCCATTAATTATGGTTATTGGTTTACCAAACTGTATATTTTTAATCAATAAATATCATAGTGAATTTATTTTACATGGCAATAAAATAAAAGCCATTACCAGAAGTATTGAAACAATAGGCGTTACTTTATTTTTAGCAAACATTACAACCGCCATTGGTTTTGGAGTATTGTATTTTACAAAAAGCTCTATGTTAGTCGAATTTGGCTTAGTATCCTCGATAAGTGTAATGGCTACCTATTTTATTACCCTAATTTTAGTGCCAATTATTTTAAATTTATTACCAACACCAAAAGCAAAACATACCAAACATCAAGAAGGTAAATTTATTAATAAAGCCTTAGATATTGTTGACCACTTAGTTCAAAAACGTAGAAAAGGAATTTACATAGTAACCGCAGCACTAACAGCTATTTGTTTTTGGGGAATGACCTTTATTGATATGAATGGTTTTGTTGTTGACGATCTTCCAAAAAAAGATCCAATCTACACCGATTTACATTTCTTTGAAAAAAACTTTAATGGCGTTTTACCTTTCGAAATATCTATAGATACAAAAAAAGAAAATGGATTGTTTGCAAATAATGCACAAGCACTTTACAAAATTAAAGCTATGCAAAAAATATTTGAAGCTTACCCAATATTTTCAAAACCGCTATCAATTATTGAAGGCATAAAATTTTCATACCAAACTTATAAAGACGGGAACCCAAAATATTATAAATTACCTGGTGTTTCTGATTTAAAAACTTTATCAGAATTCACTGGTTCATTAAAAGGACAAAATAATAAATTAGCAAAGTTTATAGATAGTACAAAACAAACTACTCGAATTAGCTACCAGGTTTCGGATATTGGCTCTAAAAAAATGAAAGAATTAATGTTAGTTATCAGACCAAAAATAGATTCGATATTTAACCAAAAAGAATACAAAGTAAGTTTAACAGGACACAGTTTAGTATTTTTAAAAAACAACGATTATTTGTTATCAAACCTATTAGAAAGTTTATTGATAGAAATAATTTTAATTGCAATTGTAGGTATTGCCTTATTTCGTTCAGTACGTATAATTATTTTATCAAAAATACCTTGCCTTATTCCGTTAGTAATTACAGCTGGTATTATGGGGTTTTTAGATATTAGATTTAAGCCATCAACTATTTTAATTTTTAGTATAGCCTTTGGTATATCCTCCGACGGAACTATTTATTTTTTAACCAAGTACCGTCAGGAATTAAAAAAACATGGTTTAGGTGCGGCTCAAGCTATTTCCGCAGCTATTAAAGATACTGGATTAAGTATGGTTTATACGTCCATCATTTTATTCAGTGGATTTTCTATATTCTCGGCCTCGAGTTTTGGCGGCACCGTTGCTTTAGGTGTATTGGTATCCTTAACACTATTAATATCAATGTTTACAAACATTATATTATTACCAGCCATCTTATTATCTATCCATAAAAAATCAATGAAAAAAGAAATCATTGAAGAACCATTAATTGATATTGAGGATAGTTTGAATTAACTGTTTTAGAAAATAAAATATGGATTTTTTAATGAATGTAAATCTAAATAAATTCTTATTTTTTGTTTAAATCGATAAAAAAACTTGAGTGATAAATGGCCATTTTTGAAATAAATAAAGGGAGAGCAAATAGAGTTAGATTAAGTGAATTCAAACTTGAAAAGGACTTGCAAAATTGGACATTCAGGAACCGGTGACTATGAATTAATCATAAAAGACTTTATAGATTTTGAAGAGACAAAGCATTTAATAATCGAAGCTTACAAAAATATAGGAGGATAACAACTTCTCCAATTAAAAATAACATTTGAACTAATTTAATAGACTCAAAACAATTTTCCCTTTTTATTATTAAAACACATATAATAAATGCAACATAAGGGAAAAGACCTAATTTAAAAAATGGTAAAAAAAAAGACAATCTTAAAAGATTGTCTTTTTTTATTATTTATTAAGTAAAATTATTTCACTTGATCAACAACT
>CANHPI010000062.1 GCA_947462425.1 Bacteroidota bacterium | reverse complement strand
ATTAATGGTAAATGTGGCTGCCAATTAGATAATAATACTATACCTGCAGCCAAAACTTCTTTCATTGGCGCTGTATCAATATCAACTCTATAGCCACGCTTAAATAATGAATCACCACTACTATCTAAACTAACATTAACCTGATTTCTAAAAATATGAACATAAATTCGTACAGTTGGTCTGTCTAAATCTACATTTGGTCTCACATTAAATTTTTCTACAAAACGATCACAAATCGCATCTTTAGTTTTTTGAGAAATATATAAACTATGGTCAAACTCATCCGAATTAACAGTAGCATTAATTGCTAAGGTATCATCCGTATTTAATAATTCTTCCCATTCATATTGCTTCATTTTATCGTAAAGCTCATGTTCATTTTCTGCTGTAAAAGAATAAATAGGAACTAATACCTTAAGAGCGGTGCGCAAACATAAATTTGCTTTATACATAAAACCTTTATCTCCAGTAAATGAAACGCCACGTTTAAATGGAACAATATCTCGGGCACCCAACTTCATTAACTCATTTACTAATACATCTTCTAAACCATGAAACGTAGTAGCTTTCATTTCAAAATCATGGTCGGTGTTTTTTTTATCTTTCAAGGGATGTGAATTTATAATAAGGAATTTATTTTATTGTTGTTTAACTTTCAGTATAATTAGGGCTTCGACTCCGCTCAGCCTGACAACACATGTATTTATTTTTTATTAACGGCATTAAATACTTCTTTCATAAAACCAGAAGCAAATACAAAATCTACTAGCTCAGGATTTGTTGTCTTCAAAATATCCTGACTGTTACCTGTCCACCAATGTTTGCCTTTATAAATATATAGTATATTTTGCCCTATCTCCACAACCGAATTCATGTCGTGAGTAATAACAATTGTTGTGATATTAAATTCATGTGTTAAGCTTTGAATTAAGTTATCAATCACAATAGATGTTTTGGGATCTAAGCCAGAATTTGGTTCATCACAAAATAAATACTGTGGATTATTAGCAATCGCTCTTGCTAAAGCTGCTCGTTTTTTCATTCCTCCAGAAAGCTCACCTGGGTATAATTTATTTTTACCACTCAATTGAACCTTCTCCAGACAAAAATTAACTCTATCTGATTTTTCTGCCTTAGTCATGGTTGTAAACATATCCAAAGGGAATTGAATATTTTCCTCCAATGTTTGAGAATCAAATAAAGCTCCGCCTTGAAACAGCATTCCAATTTTTTTTCTGATCTCTTGTTTTTCTTTAACATCAAGTGCAGGAAAATTTAAACCATCATACAAAACCTCTCCACTATCAACTTCATGCAAACCAACCATTAGTTTCATAATCGTTGTTTTACCACTTCCACTCTCACCAATAATTAAATTAGTTTTGCCTTGCTCAAATACAAACGAAACATCATCAATAACTTTATTGTTGGCAAAACTTTTAGATATGTTTTTAATTTCAATCATGTGAAAAATAATTGAGTTAATATGAAATTAAAAATCAAAATTAGGATACTACTGTAAACAACGGCAGATGTGCTGCTTTTTCCAACTTCTAAAGCGCCACCATGTGTATAATAACCAAAGTAAGAAGAGATAGAAGTAATTAAAAAAGCAAAAGTAATTACTTTAGTAAAAGAATACCATAATTTCCAAGGTTCAAAAAAAGCCTGAATGCCGAATATAAATTCATATGAAGAGCAAGCTTCTGTTGCAATTCCCATAACGTAACCTCCAAAAATTCCTAAAAACATACTAATTGCTATTAAAAAAGGAAGTATTAAAACACCGGCAGCAATTTTTGGTAATATTAAATATCCTGCAGAATTAATCCCCATAATTTCAAGAGCGTCAATTTGTTCTGTTATTCTCATGGATCCAATTTCAGAGGCAATGTTTGATCCCATTTTTCCTGCTAAAATTAAACAAACAATGGTAGGAGAAAATTCAAGAAGCATAGACTCTCTTGTAGTAAATCCTAGAGCATATAAGGGAACTATAGGACTTGTAAATCCATAAGCTGCTTGAATTGTAATAACACCGCCCATAAAAAAAGAGATAATTGCAATAATTGGCAATGAACTAATACCGATATTATCTATTTCGTGCACAATTTGTTTCATGTAAACAGATAACTTTTCTGGCTTACTAAACACGCGTTTAATAAGAATAAAATACCTACCTAAATGAAAAAATAAATTCATAGTTTTTGAATGGCTAATATACAACTTAGTGTTTAATTTTTTGAGTGATGATTTAAATAAAAAACGCTACTCACCAAGAGGCGAATAGCGTTTAATTTTTTTAAACAGAATTACAATCCTGTTCCAAAACTATTTAAGCTAACTTTTTTTGTAGGATTAATAGTCATAACTGGCAAATTACTAATATCAACAACCTTTTGAGCTTCAGTACCACTAAAAAACTCCTTAATGCTTAATGTAGGTTTATTCATAATTACAATTAAATCAGACTCAATTTTATTTGCATATTCAACTATAGCATCTGCGGCACTTTCACTTGCTAATGATTTATTCGAACAAGAAATTCCTTTTCCTTTAATATATTGCTTAACCTGATGAGCATAAGCTAATAATTGATTTTCATAGGCTGCATCAGATAAACTAAAAACCCCTAAAATGCGAATAGAGGCTCCAAAATAATGAGCAAACTGAACAGCTACATCCACTTTTTCGCGAGATTCTCGGGATAAATCTAATGGTAATAAAATATTTTCACAACCATCTTTATGTTCTTTTCCTCTAATTGAAATTACAGGGCAAACACATTCTCTAATCATTTTTGAGGCGCTTGCACCAATAATATTTTTAGTACTCATGTGACTTTCAATACCAGCAATTACCAGAGTAGCATTTATTTCTTCTGCAACACGTGGTACTTCCTCGTAAATGTTTCCTTTAACATTCATAAATTCAGTAGGAACTCCACTTTCAGCTTCAGTTTGCTTTGTTAAAGTTTTTAATTCATCATAACTTTCCTGTCCTACTTTTTCGTATGCATGCAATAAAACTATTTTGGAGTGAGTATATTTTGCTAAATTATATGCCTGTGTAATTGCTAATAAGGATTGTTCAGTAAAATCAACAGGAATTAAAAGTGTGCCACGTTCTTGTAACTTCATGTATAAAGGTTTTAGATATTAAATTTACGCTTAAACATACAAAATTAGTCAAATTAATGGCATTTAAACCTCTGTAAAAATATTTTTTAAGAATTGAATGTTAATTAAATAAAATTACCGATATTTGCAACCCAAACTTAAAAAATAATAAAATGGCAGTAAAGATTAGACTACAAAGACACGGAAAGAAAGACGCAGCGTTTTTCCACGTGGTAGCAGCGGATGGTCGTGCACCAAGAGATGGAGCTTTCATTGAAAAATTAGGAACTTATAATCCTAACACGAACCCGGCAACTATTGATTTAAATTTCGAAAATACCTTAAAATGGTTACAAAACGGTGCTGTACCAACAGATACTTGTAAAGCTATTTTATCTTATAAAGGTATTATGATGAAAAAACACTTATTAGACGGTGTTAAAAAAGGTGCATTAACTGAAGCGCAAGTTGAAGAACGTTTTACTAAATGGTTAAACGAAAAAGCAAACAAAATCAGCTCTAAAAAAGACAATTTATCATCTGATGCTAAAAAAGCAATTGCTGATAAATTTAAAGCAGAAACTGCCTCTAAAGATGCAAGAACAGCTAAAATTGCAGCTAAAAATGCTGCTGTTGAAGTTGCAGCTACTGAAGCTCAAGTTGAAGAAACTCCAGCTACTGATGCTCCAGCAGAAAACACAGAAGCTTAATTTTAAATTTAATACCTAAAAAAACCCGATATGTTAATTCATATCGGGTTTTTTATTGAAGTAACATTATGAGTATTTAATTTTAGAATATTATAATTCTGATAATATTAATAAAGAAATTGGGACTGGAAAATTACTTACCTAAAGAATTTAAACCATCTACTGCAGGTTCATAATTTGGCTTTAATTGTAAACACATCTTATAATCTGCCGAAGAGCTTTCGTTTTCATTTAATTCCTGATAACATACACCACGTGCAAAATAGGCTTCCGCGTATTTAGGATTGGCATTAATGGCACTTGTAAAATAGTCAATAGCTTTTTTGGGATTTTTGTTGATGCTATATTCAATTGCTCCTAAATTATATAATGAAAATAAATGTGCAGGATTGCTTTTTAATATTTTATTATAAATTAAAACTGCATCGTTTATTTTTTCTAAATCTTGAAATAATTTTGCTTTAGCATATAACGCATCGTTACTAGTAGGATTAATAGAAAGCGCATTATCATAATATTGAAAAGCCAACGGATTTTTTTTAGCAGCATAAATTATTCCTAAATCTAAAAAAGCCCCATAATTTTTATTATCCTGCTCTACAGTTGTTTCTAAACTCGATATAGCTTTTCCTGTATCGCCAATTTCTCTATAAATACTACCTTTTAGATAATATGCTTTCGCTAAGTTTTCGTTAACCTTTAAAGCTTGATTTATTTTAGAAAAAGCATTTTCATATTGTTTTACAAAATAATAGAGTTCAGCTAATTTCAATAACCCCTCAGTGTTTTCAGGGAATTTTTTTACAACTTTTTCTAAAACATCTTTCGCATTTCTGGTTTCATTTGATGCGAAAAAAATATCCGCTTCCGTTAAATAATAACTAGCATTTGATGAATCCATTCTTAATGATCTTTTTGAATCATTAATAGCCTCATCAAATTGTTTAAATTGTAAATATATTTTTGCTCGCTCGTTATAAAGGTTTGCTTCTTCTGGATTATCAAGAATTTTTTTATTTAAAGCGGCTAACTCTGGAGAATTAATTATTTTTAATAGAGAATCGGTTTTATGTGTATTCTCATCCGCGCCAGCTTCTTTAGAATTACAGGAAAATAAGGATGCTGAAATAAGAACTACAAATAGTATATTTTTCATTAACTTTAATTATAAATCATTAGCGGTTGCAATTAATTCCGCAACATCTAATACTTTGGTTTTATCTTCTTTATTAAAATGTTTTACGCCGTCCGTCATCATGGTATTACAAAAAGGGCAGCCAACAGCAATAATATCGGGATTATGTGACAATGCTTCTTCTGCTCGTTCAACATTTACCTCTTTCGTCCCTTTTTCTGCTTCCTTAAACATTTGTGCTCCACCTGCTCCGCAACATAATCCATTTGCTTTACTGCGTTTCATTTCAACTAACTCAGCATCTAATTTCGAAATCACATCACGAGGTGCTTCGTATACATTATTTGCTCTTCCTAAATAACAAGGGTCGTGAAATACAATTTTTTTTCCTTTAAATTCTCCACCTTGAACTTTTAATTTTCCTTCGTTAATTAATTGTTGAACCAATTCGGTATGATGAATCACTTCGTATTTTCCACCTAATTCGGGATACTCATTTTTAATTGTATTGAAGCAATGCGGACAACCTGTTACAATTTTCTTAACATCATATCCATTTAAAATAGTAATATTTTGCATGGCTTGCATTTGAAATAAGAATTCGTTTCCGGCGCGTTTTGCAGGATCGCCAGTGCAAGATTCTTCAACACCAAGTACTGCAAAATTTGCACCTACATGATTTAAAATACGAACAATAGCTTTCGTGATTTTTTTTGCTCTGTCATCAAAACTACCTGAACAACCAACCCAAAATAAAATATCAGGTATTTCACCTTTGGCTATTTTTTCTTGCATTGTTGGGATATGTAAAGTGCTCATACTAGATACTATTTAAAGTTTTATAAAAATACTATTTTAATTTCTTTATTTGCCTGTTATTATAAAGTGACTTCATTTGTGTTATAGCAATTTTATTGAGCCGTAATAATCTTTCAGGCTGAGATAAGCCCTGATGAATTAATACAGAGTTAATACTTTCCATATTTGACAATACTACTAATTGTTCAATAGTTGCATCATCTCTCATATTGCCTTTATTCTTTGGATTTTCATCCTTCCATTGTTTGGCAGTAACGCCAAATAATGCTATATTTAGTAAATCTGCTTCAGAAGCATAAATGCTGTTAATTTGGACTTTAGTTAACTCTTTAGGGATTAAGATTTCTTTAATGGCATCCGTATGGATTTGATAATTTACTTTTGCTAAAGTTCTTTGAAAGTTCCAATCTAATTTAAATCTAGCATTTTCATCATCCTTTAAACGTTGAAATTCTTTTATAAGATACAATTTAAATTCAGGGCTAAGCCAAGATCCGAATTCAAAAGCAATATCTTTATGCGCAAAAGTGCCTCCGCCATATCTCCCTGCTTTAGAAATAATACCAATAGCATTTGTAGCATCAATCCATTTTCGTGGAGTTAGGTTAAAACTATTTAAACCTGCCTGAGTTTTAAAGGTAACGAATTCGTTACCTTTAAAACTGGGATTATTCATTTCTTCCCAAATACCAATAAATTCAAGAGTATTGCGGTTTCTCATCCAACTATAAATCATACTATCATCACCAAAACCTTTTACCATATCAGTTAATGAAATATAATCAGATTCATTTAACTGAATAATGATAATTTCTTTTCCCTTAACATTTATGGATATATTTTTTTTCATTCTTGGAAATTATTTTTTTTATTTTTTTTATTCCTTTGAATTTTGTGAAATAAAAAATATATGTTCCTATTGCTCTGTTATCCAATTTGCTCTATCTGCCGGACTAAATTGCCATGGTGCACCATTGTTTTCTAAATTTGAAAACATACCATTTAACTCGTTTGGAGCTGAACTTTGCTCTAATACTAATTGCTGACGTAAACCAACAATAATAGCTAAAGGATCAATATTAACTGGGCATTCCTGAACACAAGCGTTGCATGTATTGCATGCCCAAACTTCTTCGTTTTTGATATAATCTCCTAATAATGTTTTTCCGTCATCAACAAAAGTTCCACCATTTGCATCCATATTTTTACCTACTTCCTCTAATCTATCTCTGGTATCCATCATAATTTTACGAGGAGATAATGCCTTACCAGTTATATTTTGGGGACAAGCGGAGGTGCAACGGCCGCACTCTGTGCAGGAATAGGCATCCAATAAATTTTTCCAGGTTAAATCTGTAACATCCTTTACACCAAATTTAATTACGGCGTTAGGATCTAATACTGGTTGATAAGCAGGATCAAAATTAGGTTTCACAACATCAGTAACTTCAAATAAATTAGCGAATTGTCCTTTAACTTTTAAATTAGAAAAATACGTATTAGGAAACGCTAATAAAATATGTAGATGCTTTGAAAATGGTAAATAATTTAAAAAACCAAACACCATAATGATATGCCCCCACCAACCAATACGCTCAATAACATGCAAGCCGGCAGTTGGCATTTCACCGTAAATTAATGGTCCTAAATAACTACTAATCGATAAACTTAAAGATCCATCACCTAAATTTTCTGCGTGAGATTGTCCTCTCGAATACAATACCTCATCTGCACCATTCATCATAAAAATAAAACATATTAATATTATTTCCATAAATAAAATAATATTTGCATCTAATTTTGGCCAGCCATTTAATTCGCTTTTTACTAAACGAGGTATTTTTAATAAATTTCTTCGTGCTAAAAATGCTAAAGTTCCAACAAACGCTAAAACTGATAATATCTCAATGAAACTTACCATAAATGTGTAAAAGCTTCCTAGAGAAGCTCTAAAAGCTCTATGGTGACCGGTTATACCATCAAAAATAATTTCAATTAATTCTATTTGCGTAATTACAAAAGCTGCGTACAAGCATAAATGTAATAATGCAGGAATAGGACGCGTGAACATTTTTTTTTGGCCTAACGCAACCAATATCATTGTTTTTAAACGTTCAGCTTTATTATCAGTAATTGAAATATTTTTACCTAATAAAATATTGCGACGAATTTTTTTTGCATTGATAAAAAAAAATGTTGTTCCAGCAATAAAAAAGGCGACAAAAATGATTGATGAAATCATAGATCTAAATTAGAGTTTAGGTTTATTTTTATCTTTTCTACCAAACACAGAGAAATGAATATAGCGTTCTGGGTTAATTCGTAAATCTTTCATTAATTTATCTAAATCATCACTAGCTTTATTTAAGTTATTATACAAAGAATCGTTTTTAGCTAATTTACCAAGTGTGCCTTGGCCCGCGTTAATTTGGGCAACTAATTTATTAAGTTCAGCCAATGTTTTATCTGCTTCTTCAATAGCACTTTTTAAATTTGATTTAGCTAAACTATCTGAAAGATTACTAAAATTACCAATAACATTATCAATTTTACCTGTATTCTTTTCAAGCATAGCTGCTAAACTATTTAACTTAGTTAATATAGACGATATTTTTGATTTTTCGGAAGCTACTAAGTCATCTAGTTTATAAGCAGTTTGTTCTAAACTTTGAATGGCTTTCTTTATACTTTCAAAAGACTTACTTAAATTTTCGCGAGTTTTGTCATTCAGCACTACTTCTACAATAGTCATAACAGAATCCACAGAAGAAACCAAACCTTCAATCTTCTTTTGTAAGGGTGCTAATTGCTTACTAACGGCAGTTTTTAATCCTTCCTCAGTTTCTGCTACTAAGGTATCACCTGATTTTACAAATTCGGATTCATTACTATAAATAATTTCAACCGCTTTTGATCCCAATAAATCAGAACTCACAGCTCTTGCTATGGAGTGTTTAGGAATTTGCACGTCTTCTGTCAATAAAAATTTTACTAGCACTCCATATTGACCACTATTATCTTTAATTAAAGAAATCTTATTAATCTGCCCTACTTTAAATCCATTTATTAGCAGCGGATTTGCTTCTATTAGTCCGTCAATTTTAGGATAAACGGCATACAATTCATATTTATGACTAAATATATCAAATCCTTTAAGGAAATTAAAGCCCCAAATAAATAAGCCAATAGCAGCTGTTACAATGATCCCTATTTTAAACTCTTTAGAAATTTTCACACTATGTTTTTGAAGCTCTAATATACTGATTAATTTTTAACCAAAAACTATTGAATATAAAATTTCAATTCTTATTTCTTAACAGAAATAACTGATTTAAGAATGCCTTGAAATGAGGTAATATTTAGAGGGAATTCTAAAAAAACGTGTAAAAAACTTAAAAAATACAATGCCTTTAACCCAATATTATAATCAATCAGATAAAGTACGACTGAAAATAGCCATAATGAAATTGTAATAGAAAGTGTTTTTTTTGGCACTTTATGCCATTGTATAATTGATGTTTTAGAAAACCAATTTAAATAATGATATGTATAAGCAAATGCAATAAATCGCATAACTATAAATCCAGCATTAGTTTTATAAACTAAAGTGCCATCATCACTTGTATTTGAGGTTAATCCGAAAAATTCAATTAAAAATTTATTTAATAGATAAAATAAATCATAGCTCTTTCCAACATAAGCAGATACCTCATATTGAAGCCCAGGCGCCTTAATAACAAAAAAGGATAATGCTATTATGCTTAGCGCCATAACTGATAAATAACCTGCAAACGATTTGTTTTTTAATACTCCATAAAACATAAAAGCCCAGGTAAAAATAAACACATGGATGATGGTTGGTAAAAATACTCCTATCCAAATAAAATAAGAATTACCAGTTTTAGCCATTGCCAAACCAATAATAGCCAATAAAGCTAGTGCCAATCGGTACAAATTATCTTTTATGAATACAAAAATGAGCGATAACAAACCTGCAAACAAGATAATATTAGGAATTTGAGAATCAGATTTTGCAGGTTTAATAAAAGAAAAATAAAAAACCAAAGCGCATAAAATAGTTAAGAATAAAAAATCGTATTTACCTTTTGTAAAATAATTTTTTTTGTGAAGCCAGCCAATTTCAGTTAAGTAATGAAGCGGGCCTAAAACAGCATAAGAAAACAAAAACAATTCGAATGGCAAAATAAATGCAAGTATTGCCGACAATATCATTAACCCAATATTAAGGTAATGAATTTGATTATTATTAAGTGTACTTAGCTTAAACAAAATGATAATTTATGAAGTACAAATATGAGAATATTCTACAACTATTTTAATTAGAATAAATAGAAATAAATAAGTAATTTTAAAAGAAGTAAAATAAATTAATGAAACTATATATAATAATAACAGCAATATTATTGACATTTTGCTCAAAAAGTCAAAATAACGTATTAAATCCAAATTCTTCATGGCATTGTAAGGATTTAGATGGAGTATCCCAATGCAAAGACACAGAAAACTACAATGTATATTTTAATGGGGATAGTATTATTAACGGTAATCAATACTTAAAACTTTATAAAAAAGGGTTTAAATATAACTCACTTTTTTTATCAGGGTTTTGTACTAATTATAACCAGTATTTTAATACTTTTTATGGGTTAGTTCGTTATTATCAAAATATTTTATACACTTTAAATGGAAATACAGAATCTGTTTTTATTAACTATAATTTACAAATTGGCGATTCAATTAAAAATGTTTTATTTACTACTACACCGCTAAAAATAAACCGTATTGATAGTATAAATGTTAATGGAAATTATTTAAACCGTTTTTTCTATAAAAGCACAAATTCATTAGATACTGGTTATGTTATGGAACAAATTGGTTCAAATCATGGTTTTATTTCTTTATATACTCCTTTTTTTGAATCATCTAAAAAACTATATTGTTATGCAGAAAATAATATCGAATTATATAGCGACCCAATTAATGGTTCAGGTAATTGTAACTTAACCTTAAGCATTAAAGCAAATTATGACAACCATGAAAAAATAAAGTTACATCCTAATCCTGTAACAAAAACACTAACTGTAGAAACAGAATATTTGACTAAAAAAATTAAAATTCTAAATTATTTTGGGCAAATTGTATTTGAAGATACAATTGAAGGGACTATTAAAACAATAACTCTTTCAGAATTAAAAAGTGGCATATATTTTATTTTACTGGAAACTGAGACAGAAACCATTATTAAAAAAATAATAAAAGAATAAACTCCCCATTCTCATCATCACAAATTTATAACATTATAAATTAAAAAGGGCTATCCAATTTTAGGTAAACTTTTTTTGGATATTATCTTGAT
>CANHPI010000061.1 GCA_947462425.1 Bacteroidota bacterium | reverse complement strand
TTAACAGATCCGGCTCCTGCTACAACATTTGCTCACTTAGATGCTACTACTGTATTAAGTCGTAAAATTGCTGAGTTAGGTATTTACCCGGCGGTAGATCCTTTAGATTCTACATCTCGTATCTTAACGCCTTCAGTTATTGGTGATGCTCACTACAACTGTGCTCAACGTGTTAAATTAACTTTACAACGTTACAAAGAATTACAAGATATCATCGCCATTTTAGGTATGGATGAATTAAGTGAGGAAGATAAATTAACAGTTCACCGCGCACGTCGTGTACAACGTTTCTTATCTCAACCTTTTCATGTAGCAGAGCAATTTACAGGTTTAAAAGGAGTGTTAGTTCCAATTGAAGATACTATCAAAGGATTTAATATGATTTTAGATGGTAAAGTGGATGAATATCCTGAAGCTGCATTTAATTTAGTTGGTTCTATTGAAGAAGCAATTGAAAAAGGTAAGAAAATTTTAGCTGACGCTTAAAAATTAGAAATAAGAAATAAGATTTAAGAAGTATGTTTTTTTAAATCGTATTTCTAAATTCTTAAATCTAAAATAATAACATGAACTTAGAAATTATAACACCAGATAAAAAATTATTCGAAGGCCAAGTGAAGTCAGCTGTATTTCCTGGATCTGAAGGTTCTTTTGGATTATTAAATAATCATGCTGCTATGATTGCAACCTTAAAAAAAGGAACTATCGAATTAATAGAAGATAACAATGCAACTCATTCATTCGAAGTAAAAGGTGGAGTAGTTGAGGTTTTAAAAAATAAAGTGATTGTTTTAGCAGAGTAAAGTTGTTTTATAACTAATATCAAGCCTGTACTTTTAGTACGGGCTTTTTTTTGTTAAATGAATTATTTTAAGACGGCTCTATGTATTTACATGTATCAACTCAAAATACAAAAACCGTTAATCTGCCATAATTGCCAATAATATAATTCACTACATTTAAGATAGAAAATATTTACCTTTATTGCATGGAACCCATTATAGAGCTTAGTAATATTAAAAAAGAGTATAAAATTGGTACTGAAGAAATTCATGCACTTAGTGGAGTTACGCTAAACATATTTAAAAACGAATATGTAGCGTTAATGGGACCAAGTGGAAGTGGCAAATCAACTTTAATGAATATGTTAGGCTGTTTAGATTCTCCAACTTCGGGCGAATATACACTTAACAATTTAGCAGTAGCTAAAATGAGCGATAATGAATTAGCAGAAGTGCGCAACAAACAAATTGGATTTGTATTTCAAACATTTAATTTATTACCCCGATCAACTACTCTAGAAAACGTCATGTTACCCTTAGTTTACGCTGGGATTGATAAAACTAAACGTGAAGAAATGGCCAAAAAAGTTTTACAACAAGTTGGTTTGGGAAATCGCATGAGTCATCGCCCTAATGAGTTATCAGGCGGACAGCGGCAACGTGTGGCTATTGCTAGAGCATTAGTAAACAATCCTGCAATTATTTTGGCTGATGAACCCACAGGAAATTTAGATAGTAAAACATCCATTGAAATTATGAGTTTATTGGAAGAAATTCATAAAAATGGAAATACAATTATTTTAGTAACTCACGAAGAAGATATTGCTTTGTATGCACACCGTATTGTACGTTTAAAGGATGGGATAGTTGAATCAGATAATCAAAATCCAACTATTACATCTTTTCAAACAAAATAAAAACTCGACAGAAATTATTGCTTTAAAATTTCGAGTAATTTCTCAAAGCTAACTTCTTCTTTTAAACCCGTTGCAATGTTTTTAAGTGTTGCTGTATTGTTTGCAATTGTGTTATTGCTAATTGTGGCTACAAAGTTAATCTGTTTTTTTTCTGCATATTCAAATTGTTTTTTTGGTGCAGCCATGTCCGGATAAATTTCTGTATTAATGCCATGAGCTCTTAAATTTGAAGCCCATTCAATACATCGTATTTGTTCTGTTTCGTTAAAATTGGTAAACAATAATTTTGTAGTAGATACTTTATTTACTTCATTCGGAAATAAATTTAATTCTTCCATCACATCATAAATACGATCAACACCAAAAGAAATACCAACTCCTGATAAATTTTTTAATCCAAAAATTCCTGTTAAATCATCGTATCGCCCACCGCCTAGTATACTTGGTGTAAAAGTTCCTGCATTGGCTTTAGCTTCAAAAATAGTTCCTGTATAATAACTTAAACCTCTTGCTAATGTAATATCTAATTCAACAGTAACATGTTTAATATTGATGGTATTTAAATTAGATAATAAAAATTCCAATTCCTCTATTCCTTTTTTACCAATTTCACTGTTTGCCAAAAATGTTTTTAATACAGTAATTTTCTCGGCATTAGCTCCTGATAAATCAATTAAAGGTGCTAATTGTTTGATTGCTGTTTCTGATATTCCTTTTTCCTGTAATTCTTTTACTACGCCATCTTTACCAATCTTATCAAGTTTATCAATAGCAACAGTAATATCAATTATTTTATCGCTCGCATTTAAAATTTCGGCAATACCGCTAAGTATTTTTCGGTTATTAAATTTTACAATAACAGGAATATTTAGTTCAGCAAATGATTTATCCATCATGGCTATTAATTCTAATTCGTTAACTAAAGAATTAGAACCAATCACATCGGCATCACACTGGTAAAATTCTCTGTAACGCCCTTTTTGTGGCTTATCAGCACGCCAAACAGGCTGTATCTGATAGCGTTTAAATGGATACGTTATTTTGCTATGATTCATAACTACATAACGCGCAAACGGAACGGTTAAATCATATCGTAAGGCTCTTTCGGTTAATAATTCAGAGTTGTATGCTTTTTCAAGAGAGGTATTGAATTCTTTTTTCAGCGCTTCTTTTTTCTCTTCTTTACTTTCATGAATGCGTGAATTTAAAATTTTAAAAATTAATTGATCACCTTCTTCACCGTATTTACCGGTTAGAGTGCTAATATTTTCCATACTCGGAGTTTCGATGGGGGAATAACCAAATAATTGAAAATTTGTTTTTAGTACATTGAAAATATATTGACGCTTTTGCATTTCAGCGGGACCAAAATCGCGCGTACCTCTAGGAATTGATGGTTTCATTTTAAATTTATAATTTGTAAAAGTATAAATTTAAAGAGAGCTTTGCAATAGGCTTTATTTAGGCATTTTAATGTTTAATTGTCTATTCCTTGCAAATATAGTTTAGAAGTAATTTGTGTTTCAATTTTTTTTAAACGTCATTTAAATTTATTTTTAACAGCGCTGATTATTTAAGTGGCAAACCAAAGGTAAAATGTATGTTTGATAAACGTTTTTTGTAGCGTGTTAATTTCCTATATTTCTAGGAACTTGAACTATAAAAGTTGTTCCTTCTTCAATTTTACTATTAAAATTTATCGATCCATCAATTAATTCAACATACCTCTTAACTATATTTAATCCTAAACCAGTTCCCTCAATATTCAGGGCATTGCCAGCTCTAAAAAATTTAGTAAAGAGGTTGCTTTGATCTTCTAAGGGTATTCCAATACCTTCATCTTCAATTTTAATCTGAGCTTTCTTTTTATTTACTTCTACATTTAAGATAATATTTTTCCCTTCTTGCGAATATTTAATAGCATTTGAAAGTAGATTCAAATAAATATTTTTTAATATTTTTTTATCTTGAAAAATTATTATTTCACCATTATAAATATGATTAATAGTTTGTCCAAATTTTAAAATACTTTTTATTTCATCAATAATTTCTTCTGTAAATAGTTTAAGATTAAATTCTTCTCTTTTGGCTTCTATTTTCCCCTGATCAAGTTTATCTAACGAAAGAAAATCATTTAGTATTTCCGTAAGGTGATTTATAGATTTTTTAATTTTAGAAATATGTTTTTCCCTATTTTCAATATATTCATTCTCATTTTTATTCTCTATTAGGTCGGTGTATTTTTCAATTAAAAATACACTTGAAAGTATCGAGCTAAGTGGTGTTCTAAATTCATGTGATGCCATTGACACAAAACGCGATTTTGCTTCGTTTAAAGATTTCTCTTTTTCTAACGATTCCATTAATTCCAATGTTCTTTCTTTAACAAGCCTTTCTAGTTTTATATTTAAAGTTCTTCTGTTATGAATATCAGTACAAGAGCCGATGTAACCTTTAAAAGTTCCATCGGGCATTAAAATAGGTTTTGCAAAGTCATAAACCCATCTGTATTTACCGTCTAATCGTTTTAATCGGTATTCTCTCTTAAATGGCTTTCTTGCATCGAATGCTTTTGAATATGTTTTTTGAAAAATCTCTAAATCATCAGGATGAATAACCTTGGCCCAGTCATTATCTATTATTTGGTTACTTGTTCTTCCCGTATATTCAATCCAAGTACTATTAACATAATTACAAGATTGATTATTATCAGAACCCCAAATCATAACGGGCGAATTATCAGCAATGCTTCTAAACCAAGCCTCGCTTTCAGCTATTATTTTTTGCGATTTTAATTTTTCTGTTAAATCAATGTACGTTGATAAAACGTGATCTTCGCCATCTATTTGTATTTGTTCGGTCGAAAAAATTAAATGGATTGGTTTTCTATTTTTGGTATATAATATTAGTTCATGTTTATTTAAGGATCCATTTTTGTTTAAGCAATTTATTAGTTCAGCATTCTTATCTTGAACACATCCATACAGCTTGAGCAAATTAAGTGAACTTCCTATAACTTCTTTTTTATTAAATTCAAATAATTCAAGAAAACTATCGTTTATATCTACTATGGATTCATCAGATTGACGTGATATTGATAATGGAATAGGACACGATTCGAAAGCTTTAACAAAACGTTTTTCTATTTGTTGTTTTGCAATATCTACAAGTTTACTTTCTGTAATATCATCATAAAATACATCAATACCATTATCATGTGGAATGATATTTACATTTAACCATTTATTAGATATTGGATATTTAATTTGAACAGAGGTGGATGTTCGTTTAGCCATCGCATTTCCAAATTCGTTTTTGGTTAGTGGCTCTTTCATTTCAGGAAAAACATCCCAGATAATGTTTCCCAAAATTTCCTCATTATTTTTATGTAATAACTTTGTTGCCCAATCATTAACATAAATACATTTATACTCTTTATTTAAACTTATAAAAGCTTCACCAACACTCATTAATAAGCCATCTATATCAGTTTTATCTTTCTGCCTTATGATTCGATTTTCTTTTTTTTTATTCATAAATAGTAAACTTTCTCCACTTTTTCAAATGTATTACATTTGAAAAATTTGCTTTATGTGATTAAGCATTTTAACTTATGATTTATTACAAATTAGTTTATTTAGTTATTAAATGCTGTTTTTTATTTTTAATTATTCATTCGCTGATTTGTCAAAAGTTATTAAGTTGATAGTTTATGAAGTATTATAAATTATCAACTCTATGTATTATCTTTTAAGTTTACTTTTTGTTTTACCATTTGGATTTGAAAAATCATTCTTCTCATTTTTTTCCGTATGATCATTATTGTCATCTGGATGTGTAGGATCTGGATGATAATCGCTAAAGTCAGAGTAGTAACCTTTACTCATAATTTTAATCATTCTTTCTAATAAATGATGGTTTGTTTTTAGTTTTTTCATAGCAGTTATGTTTTTATTTAATACTAAATTAAGTTTACTTATACTTTATATAAATGATTCGTTTTTGTTTTTATAATGATTTAAAACAAAGTGATTATTTTTTAATACGTTGTATTATTTATTAGAATTAGAAATATGTAGACATACTTTTAATTCTATTTACTATTTAGGGTTTACTAATTATAAAAAAAAACCTGCCTTGTTGGGGCAGGTTTTTTTATTTTTTATTTTTTATTCTTTATGAAACTTTAATTTCTTTTCTATGCTTAGTTTCTGTTGTCTCTTTTTTTGGAAGTGTTAATCTAAGAATACCTTCTTCGTATTTTGCTTCAATTTTTTCTGGAAGAGAGTTTTCTGGCAATTGAAATGATCGACTAAAGCTGCTATACGAAAATTCCCTTCGTCTATAATTTTCTTTTTCTTCTTTACTTTCTTTTTCTTTTTCCGAACTAATGGTTAATGTCCCATCTTGTGTTTCAACTTTAAAATCCTTTCTCTCTAAGCCAGGTGCAGCTAACTCTATTTTAAATGATTTTTCATCTTCACTAATATTTGTAGACGGTAAATTGGGATTTAATCCGTTTAATAAGCTGCTGCTTAAATCAAATAGATTTGGTCTTAATACTACATCAGTGTTAAATAATTCACTTACTAAATTTGGGAATGTACTTCCGTTCTTTTTTACTAATAATGACATGTTTTTTAGTTTTATGGTTAAACAATTTTTACGATACAAAATTATTTTATTTACATGCTTTAATAAATGAGGTTAGCTATAACCTTAAATGATTATTATTAATGTTTTATTTATATAATAATTGATAAGCTATTAATAGTGTTTTATATCACATGTATATAAGTGTTATTTAATTTTATTTAAATCGTTGTTATATTTATTTTGTAATTTATATAAATCAATATTTATTATGAAGCATTTATTAAGATTGCATTTAGTTGTTTTATCTATCAGTACTATATTATTTACGTCCTGTAATAATAAGTCAGATATTCCTCCTCCTGACTATGATCCTAATTTATGCTCAGAATATTCATGTCCACTTCATAAAGATAAAATGAGTGTCTCATTAGATGTTTGTCCCGAATGCGGAATTCAAATGGTTAATTCAAATTTAATGGAATCCTTGTTAGCTCGTACAGCTCAATCTATAAAAGATTCAATAGACGTATATCATAATCGTATTATAAAAGATAGTTATATAATTATGAATGCAGATAGTATTTCTAATTATGAAATAAAAAACAAGGCTATAAATATTACTAAAAATTTGGAGAAAGCAAAGTTGGCTCATCAAAATTTAGGTAAATTGGTTTTTGGAAAACATAGAGTTGTGCTTAAACCATATAATGTAAAAATTGAAAAACTATACACAATTGCTACCTACCGTGTTACAATTATAGTAAATGAACTGGATAAGGCAGACTTCGAAAAATCAAAAATTAAATTATTTACTCAAAACCTTTTTGAAACTGTTCAGCAACTTGATAAAGAAATACAAAACATTAAGTTTAATAGCAAAAGTAATTTTAAATAGAGGTTTTTATTTTACAGTTTTTTTTCTCTTTTAGGTGCTATCCTAGTTTCAAATTTTACGGTAAACGTTGTCCCTACATTTTCTTTACTTTTAAAGGATATTTCTCCTCCCATTAAGTTTACTAATTTTTTACTAATACTTAAACCTAATCCAGTTCCCGGAATATTGGATGTATTTTTGCCTCTAAAAAATTGTTCAAATATATTTGATTCATTAGATGCAGGTATTCCTATTCCTTCATCTGTTATTTCAATAGTAATACTTCCGGATTTTTTTTGTTCCGTTTTTATGTTAATATTTCCTCCATTTGGTGAGTATTTATATGCATTTATAATAATATTGCTTACGCATGTTTTTAATAACGTTTCATCTAAAAAAACATTTTGATTTTCACTTTTATGTGTATATTTTACCGTGTGCATTCCATCAAATGTTTTGGTTTCATCTATAACGCTATCCATAAAATCAATCAAATTAAATATTTTAGGATTATTTTTTTTATTTCCTTTTTGTATTTGATCTGCTGATAAAAAATCAACTAAAATTTCTTTAATTCTGTTTATGGACGTCTTGACTTTATAAAAATGTTTTTCTTTTTTTTCTTCATCTTCTTGTTTATTATACCTTTCAATTAGTTCAACTGATGTTAATATGGTTGATAAAGGTGTTCTAAATTCATGAGAGGCTATTGAAATAAATTGTGATTTTAATTCATTTAATTTTATTTCTTTTTTTAATGCAATTTCAAGTAATTCTTCATGCTTTTTTTGTACTGATATATCTACAATAGTGCATAATAAAAATTTGAAATTTTTATGTTCATCTAATATCCTTGTGCTTTTAACTAATCCAAAAAAAGGAGTTCCGTTTTGACTAATTAATTTACATTCCATTTGTTGTTTTTTTCCTGATTCAATGGTTAAGTTTTTGTATAAATAAAAACGATCTTGGCAGGATTTGTGTTTTATAAATGTAGTAAAGTATTTATTTAATAATTTTGATTTACTTACTCCTAATTGTTTACAGCCTGTTTCATTAACTTTTAAAATAACCCCGTTTATATCTAAAATAAAGTAACCTATCGGTGCATATTCAAAAAGTTCAGTATAATCGTTAACAGATGCTATTAAATTTTGTTGAGTTGCCAACAATTCCTCATTTTGCAATTCTAACTCAATTTTGTAAAGCCCTAATTCTAAATCTTTTCCAGGTTTTAAATCTGTTTTATCTTTATTTAATTTTTGTTCAGCAGCTTTACGTAATTTCAAAAAATTATGTTTTTCAGAATCTGTTTTAATCATTTTTTTATTTTATTAATTTACTGTTTTCTTTAAATTCTTGCCAAACGCCAACAACATAAGCTGGTTGATTATTTTGGGAAGCTATATATTTAATATAATTTATAAATGGTTTATATTTTCCATCAGCACATTTCCAGTTAAATACAAAACTTAAATTTCTTTTTTTTACAACGTTTGCAAAGGCAGCTTGTATTTTCTTTTTATCATCTGGGTGAACTCGGCTAAGCCAAAATGATTTTTTTTTCGTAAAGTGTTGGGGTTTATAGCCTGTAATTTTTTCGCAACTTTCGTCAACAAATGTAATTTTAATTTCACCATCTGCTGAGCAATTATAAGGCACTGCTGTTAAATTTTCTATAATGATATTTAAGTGTTCATTTGTTTTTTTTAATTTTTCTGCTGTATGTTTTTGCTCTGTTATATCAACAAAAGTAACCAAAACCCCTTCTATTATATTTTCTGCTGTTCTATATGGTAGAATACGCATGTGATACCACGTGTTATCATTTGCTACTACATCAACAGATTTTACTGCCAAAGTTTTTAGTGTATTTTTTACATCATCAGCAAGTGCTTTATAATTAATATTACTCGATAAGTGTGTAACTGGTCTATCAATATCGGTTGGTATTAAATTAAATATTTTTGTAGCAGCAGGGGTAAATCTTTTTACGTTTAAATTTCTATCAAGAAATACAGTGGCTAATTCAATACTGGATAAAAGGTTATTTAAATCATCATTAGTTTCCGAGAGTTTTTCAATTTTATTAGATAGTTCTGTATTTACTGTAGTTAATTCTTCATTAACAGATTGCAGTTCTTCTCTGGATGTTTCTAATTCCTCATTACTGCTTTGGAGTTCTTCGTTTGTAGATTGATATTCTTCATTAGTGGTTTGTAGGTCTTCATTCGAATTTTCTAATTCGTTAATAGCTGTTTGAAGGTGTTCGCGAACTATCTTGAGTTCTTTTTCAAGTTCACTTACATTTGCTATATGATTTTCGCTATGTTTTACTGTTTGCTTTGAATCAGTTTTTTTAGTACCATCAGATTTTTCAAAAATAACCATCATAGCACCTAAATCAGTCTCTTTTGTTAATAGTGGTTTAATTATTAAGTTAATCGTTTCATAGTGATCATTAATTTTAACTTCTACATGTGTTTTTTCTATTTCTATTTTATTTGCTCTTGCTTTTTTTATAGATGCCGCCAAGTCTATCTTCAATCCTTTTTTTGCCATTTCTAAAATATTGAGGCTGGCTTCTCCGCTTGGTGGCTCTAAGTATAGACCTGTATTACCCGAAAAATATAGCGCATTATTATCTTTATCAATTATTACAGAGGGTGGTGCATAATTTTCTATCAAAATTTTATCTATTTGGGCAGATACATTTGTTTTTTTCTTAATTAGTGAATTCATTTTATGAGTTGTATGAATTTGTTTTGGTTGTGTGTATGGTAATTCATATACCGTGTTATTTTTTATTACAGTACTTTCGTTTTTCTTTTTATAGAATTTTATTTTTGGATCAAATACATTAAAATAATTTGAAGACTCTCCAATACTTTCAGATGTTCCAAGTAAAAGTATGCCTTCATTGTTTAAGCTATAATGAAAAATGGGAATTATTTTTTTTTGCAAATCGCTATTCATATAAATTAACAGATTGCGACATGTAATCATATCCATTTTTGAAAATGGTGGGTCACTTATTACATTATGATATGCAAATACAATCATATCTCTGATTTCTTTTTTTATTTGAAATTCATTTTTATTAGCTATAAAATATTTTCCCAGTCTTTCTGCGCTCATATTTTTTAACGAGTTTTCGGTATATATACCTTTCCTAGCAAAATTTATAGCACTTTTATCAATATCAGAAGCAAATATCGTTACTTTAATAAATTGTTTATTTTTTTCAAGTGCTTCTTTAAATAGTATGGCAAGAGAATAGGCTTCTTCTCCCGTTGAACATGCGCAAACCCATACCCGAATTTCTTTTTTTTCAATACAATTTTTTATCAAAAAAGGAATCGCATTTTTTTCTATACTTTTAAAAACTTGGGTATCTCTAAAAAATGTTGTAACACCTATTAAAAAATCTTTATATAGTTTTTCAATCTCTGTTTGATTAGTTTGAAGGAAAGTTATATAATCTTCTATATCTTCAATTTGATTGAGTGTTGTTCTTTTATATATTCTGCGAATAATTGTATTTGTTTTGTAATTAGAAAAATCATAACCCGTTTTATTACGTATTAGATTCAATATTTTCTTTAACTGACTCTCTGATGGAAGTGTTGATTTTGTAGCTGTAAGACTAATTTCTTTTTTTATATTTTTGGTAATGTTGATTAATTGCAGAGGCATTTTTTCAGGAACTAATATATAGTCAGCAACTTCAGCTTTTATAGCACTTTGTGGCATTCCTGAATATGATGCAGATAAAGGATCTTGCACAATTGTTAAACCACCTTCCGCTTTTATATCTTTTAATCCTTGTGTTCCATCATTGCCAGTGCCGGAAAGTAAAATACCAATTGCCTTTTCTTTGCAATGTTTTGCCAATGATTGAAAAAAGGAATCAATATTTCTTTTTTTTATTTGTGGTTCCTTTGGTTCTGATAATTTTAAAGTTTCGTGAAATATGCTTAAATCTTTGTTGGATGGTATAATATAAATGCAGTTAGGTTGAATTTTTATTCCATTGGTAATCTCTTCTGTTTTCATTTTTGTATGCTCGGCTAT
>CANHPI010000060.1 GCA_947462425.1 Bacteroidota bacterium | reverse complement strand
TTGCTCTTTTGGCAAATTTGTGATAATTTTTTCTTTATCAATTGGCCAATTAAACCTCAAATCTTCATAATTTATATAAATGCCTTCATACAAACGAAACTCTTTTGAATACATAACAGAATCTTGAGCCCGAAGATTTGAATTAAAACTAAGCACAAAAAAGATTATTAATTGAAGTTTTCGCATCAAGTAAATATCGATAAAAATTACAAGATTCTTAAACACTTTCACTTTGTTTTATAAATAAAATCGATAGAGTTGTAAATAAAAATAAAAATAATAACTTTATCGTGTATACTTAAATTATATACCATACGTTATTAAGCTAAATGAAATTTGTTTACATATTACTTATCTCTACTTTTTTAGTTAGTGTCACAAAAGCCCAAACTAAAAAAAGAAATTTCAGACAACATGAAGTGGGCTTATTTGTTGGTGGTTCGTATTATATTGGCGACTTAAACCCATCACAACATTTTAATGCAACGCGTCCATCCATTGGAGGTTTTTATAGATTTATACCAAATTATAGATACGCCTTTAGAGGCGGAATTACCTATGGAGAAGTTTTGGCCGATGATTCTCAAAGCGACAACGCTGACCAACTTCAAAGAAATTTAAATTTTAAATCTTACATCATTGACCTTCATACCATTGCTGAATTTAATTTTTTGGAATACAGAATTAGCAATGATAAATTTAAATTCACCTCATTTTTATTTTTAGGGTTAAACGTTTTTTCTTTTAAACCAAAAGCCCAATATAATAACAATTGGTTTGATTTACAGCCCTTAAAAACAGAGGCCCAATCGGAGAAATACAAGCTCATCCAGGTCGGGATTCCCTTTGGTGTTGGCATAAAATTAAATGTTGCAAAAAACGTTGGCATCGGATTAGAATGGGGTCCACGAAAATTATTCACCGACTATTTAGACGATGTAAGCGGAACTTATCCAAATACGATTGAAAAACCATTTGACAAACAATTAGCAAGTTTACTTTCAGACCGTTCAAAAAATGCTGGCAGCAATATCAACGAACAAAGAGGAAATCCAAACACGAAAGATTGGTATATGTTTTTTGGCGTTACACTTAACGTCAAAATAACTCCGAAACCTATGCCTTGCCATGCATTCGGGCTATAACCTTTAATTCTTCGTTCGCTTGCATTCAAAATTATAATTAACACCAAAGGTTAATCTGCCCGTATTTTTCAATTGATTTTCAAATCTGTTTTCGCGAACAGTCAATTGACAGGATGCACTAAAAGATAGTTGCTTATAATACATTTCAAAGCCTGGGCCAATCAAAAAAGAATTAATGCCCGTTACTTTATCTAAGATTTTATGCGTATACAATCCTTTTGTAAATTCGTAATAAAGAATTACAGATGGATACAAATACACTTTCTTAATTGGAACTTTATAAAAAACGGAAACAAAATTAGTTGTACTTGTAGCTAAATGCTCATTAAAATTATTTTTGCCATTAAACTTCAAATTTGCATTTGTATTAATTCCTATGTTTTTCTTCATCCATAAATAATTAACTCCAAATAATCCATCAATACTTCCTGACCCAAGTTGCATTTCGAAAGGTAATCTGTTTATATTGCTATCATGCACCATATAATTACCTGTAGGCAATTTTATGCCAACATTTAAAATTAATTTGTGTTTGGTTTTCTTTTCCAAATTAGGTTTTATAATATGATAACCCACAAAGAATGAGAAATCTCCAATACCAGTGCTACTAAACACAGCTTCATTATTTCTAGACTTATTATTTAAGATTGGTAAAAAAATATTTAATTCCATGCGGTTGGCTACAAAATACTTTAATCGCAGTTCAAAAATTTTAAACGATTCAAAATCTTTACTACTGTACTCTTTAATTAAACTTAAACTATCTGAAAGAGAATTATGATTTACTTTATAAGCACCCGTTGGAAAAAATTGACTTTGTGATTGGTGATTTCTATATCCATTATACACTCTGTAACGATGTAAAAAAGACACCACATTTTTATTGTCATATGGTGTAACGCCCATGTATGAGCCACACATATCGCAAGAAAAAGAGAATAGCGGAATAAAGCATAGGATTATAATCCCATGTTTTTTAATTTGATTCATAACAAGAATAGTAATAAGAGCTGTTCAAAAACTAAACAGGTCTTTTTGGTTTTTAATTATGAATGTATTGAACTGTAAACATATCGGCGTAATTATTAGCAATGTTCTTAGCGTTTACACCTGGCATTGTTACAGTATTAATTAATGAAAAATTAATTGTAGTAGGAGATGAAAACCATTCTGCTATATTACTTGATAAATGGATTACAGGAGTTACTGTGCTAGACACTTTTGCTGAATCAAGGCCAAAAGAAGGTGTAGCGATTCTTAAAACATTATTTGCACCTGTAAAACCACCAATATGAAACTCTAACTTATTTGCTGATGCTGTTGATTGGGGAGATGTTCCTTCAACTTTAGCCATAATATATCCTGTGCTCCAAGTCCAGAACATACCAAGTGTTGGGTCTAAAGCGCCTGTTTGTGACCCCGATACATTTCTAGTACTATCAACACCAATCATAAACTCAATTGCTTTATAATTGCCAAACGGAATTCCTGATAATTTTACTAAACTCTTTAATGAATCTGATAAATCAACTAGGTGATAGCTATTTGCAACGGTGTAAATACTGTTGTCTGTTTTTGTCAGTTTTATGTTACTAATATAATACTTAGCCATGGTAATATTATAGGTGTTTCCTGCTTGATTTGTATAGGTTTGTGTAGTAAAAACTAATGGCATTGAACCAACCATACCTTCAAAGGCTAAATTTAAATTTCCTGTCGTTGGTAAAACAGGCGTCGGCTCTGGTTCAGGACTATTCGTTTTATCTTTCTTACAATTTACTAAAGTTAACACCATCATCAGTGCGGTTAAAAATTTTATAGTTGTTTTCATTTTCTTTATATTTTTTTATTGAGTAAAATCTAACTTATAATACATTTATTATGTCATCATAAAAACACTTCTAACTACTACAATTAAATAGTTGAAGAAATCTATAGTGCTAATTTATGAAAATAACTCTTTATTAGGTGGTTGGTCTATCCTTTGTAAATATCCTATTAATTCTTTAACAGCGAAATCAAAAAAAAGATTTTGTTTACTCTTTTGATAAAAAAAATCAAATTTAAAACTACCTGAAAGCAACTCTGTTTTTTCATTTTTATCTTTTAATCCTGAAGGTAAATTACTTTGACGGCTGCCTTCTTTTTTAATTTCTTTTTCAAGATAACATTTTGCCTGGCAACAACTTTTTGGCTTGTCTTTATTAACACAAACCGTTTTAGATAAACTTTTTTGGTTTTTCTTAAAACTCACATAAATGAAAGTTTTTGCAACTGATTGCCAGCTGAAACTCATCAGTAAAATAAAAGAAAAAATTATGTTGAATCTATTTTTCAAAAAATTAAATTATCAATACTCAAAGGTATTGATAATTTTAAATTTTAACAGTATTCCATTGCAAAATGCTGAAACATTCTATTAAATGTAAAACGATAAGAACTGTTAGTTCACAATTAGTTTTTCCGTTTTAATTTTTCCTGTTTCCGTTTTAATGGTTACAAAATAAACCCCTTTATTAAAATCAGAAATTGAACAAATTACGGAATTGCTGTTATTTAATTTGGATTGAAAATGTATTTTCCCCATGATATCCGTAATCAATACATCACTTATTATTTCTTGAGCCGTAACCGTAAATTCTTTATTAGCAGGGTTTGGACTAATAATAACAGCCAAATCACTTTCTCGTTCTAGAACAGATGAAATTCCTGATTTTTGTAAAACTAAATGGTACACTGATTTTGGTTGCATTTGATATGTTAATGTGTTTCCTGTGATGGTACTATTTCCTGTGATTAAATTATTTTTAGACTTTACAGTTATTAAATTATTTCCATCAGACTCACAAATACCGTAAGACTCTGAAATAGTTGAATATATAGTAGATCCTAAAATAACAATTGAAGTAGTAGTAACACTTGTGTTTTTATTAATTAAAATAATATGCATGTAATTTGCGGTTGCATCTTCAATAGAAGTGTAAATAGAAGTTGTTGCATTATTTGAAGTGCTACTTTCAAGCGAAATACTTCCAAACGTTTTTTTAGTGCCATCGTAGTTTCTATAAATTTTAAAAGCTGGAGCAATATACTGATCTGCAATTCCAAAGTAGGTAGCGTAGTACACATCATTTTTACCAAGAATACCAAGAGCATCTGCCTGTGCAATTGTTCCAGAAATATTTGTTCTTCCTCCAAAGTCATATTCTGTGATTGCTAACTTTGTGCCTGGATAAAAATCATTGATTGCTTTGTGGGTTAATGGTATCATTCTTAATCCTCTTCCTTCTGTTAGTCCATTTCCTATTTGAGTAATCCACGAATTTTCAACATAAGTACTATCCCACAAACTACGTGGTGCTTGCATTCTATCAGCATCTGAAGAAATTCCTTCTGGATAATAATGTATTGCCAATACGTCTAACAATCTCTTTCCTTCTAAAATTTCTTGTTGTTTCATTGCAGCTAAAAAAGCATTTTGCCATGTCATCTGATTATATCTAAATGTGCTACCAGTAGAATTTGTTTTATACGGTTCAATATTATATGTTCCCCAATCGCTAGGTTGATGAGAAGAGCCATCCCAAATACTCCACAAACTAAATGCTTCCATATAACTCCAACGGCCAGCAGAAAAAACTTTCGCGTTAGGATCCACTGTTTTAATTGTTTTTGCTAGTTGAGACGTTTTATAAATTACTTCCCAGCATGTTGTTGGATTAAAATGCATAACAGAATGAGTTCCATCTGCACCAACTCCTCCACTTCCTGCTAAGTAATGAGACCATAATCCAGCTTCATTATCTGTTTGATAAAATTTAATTCCATTTGTTGTGGATGCATCTCCAAAATGATTTTTTAAAAAATTTATTTCTTCATCAACATAAATGTAACCATCAGATAAATCTGGTGTTAATGAAAGGGCTGATGCCTTATTATTTATAACTTGTTTCCAGCGTGTTGGCGATGCTAAAGGCGTGCTGCAGGTTGTTGGATTTACATCAGCTGCTACGTAGCCCGCCATTGGTAGTTGAATAAGTGCTGCTGCATTTAAACTAAGGGCGTGATTTTGTGTAGTAACTAAAGCCTGGGCTGGTGTGTAAAATGCAGGTGCAGAAGACGCGACAGAACCAGTAACTATATACGATTGGAAGATGCTGTTTTTGTGTGAATCGTCATTTCCAGAATTATTTGCTCCTTGTTCCCAATTATAAGGAGTCATTGAGTTTCCACCTAAACGCCAAGCAGTTATATTTAGAGAATTTAAATTAGCAACCCCACCGTGATTTGATAAACCTGTAGCCCAAGGCGATGAGCCCCATGTTGGATCAAAAACATAACCGTTTAACCCATAAATGTATGGGCTAATGGTTTTTTGGGCAACAACCGATGTGTTAATTTGCATCGAAACTTGAGCAAACTGACTATTTGCAAATAGCAAAAAAATAATACTGAAAAAATTTTTCATTTTTTTTCTCAAAAATATATGTTTTAAAAATAAATCAAGCTATCAAAAATGTTAATTAACATTTCAATCCTTAATAATGCGTAATTGGAGCATCACGGTATTTTATTTTTATTATAACTGTTGATGATTTATGTTAAAAATAATTGAATAGTTAGTTTAGTCTTTAATGTTGTAATAGTTAGCAACCTCATCATAATTATTGTAATTAATGTTTGCTTTTCTAAATACTGAAGCTGTAGGAACAATAACAACTCTTACTTTTTGCCAAGTAACTGTGCCGCCTGTGTAATATGAACCATCAGCATTTTTTAAATACACACATACATAAGGCGATGGATCTGTGTATTGTATAGTCGCATAATTCCCGTTAGGGCCAAGACCATTTGCAACATTCCATTGAGCGCCGCCGGCACTATAATATACCATAATTAAACTCGAATCTATTTTTTGAGCTGTTAGTCCAGCTGGATAAAATTTTGCATCAGAAGTAGCTGTTAATGTAGTGGTTCCGTAATTATAAATTTTTACATTGGCATTACCTTGCGCTCCATTAGTTCCGTTTATCCCATTAGTTCCGTTAGTGCCAGCGGCACCTGTATCACCTTTAGGACCGGTTGTAGTTTTTTTACAAGAAGCAAATAAAGTAATAGCTCCAATAAATAAAATAGTTGCAATTTTTGTTTTCATAGTTTTTGGTTTTGGTTATTTTAAAAGATTAAATGTTAATTTTCCTTGAATATTGCTTGTGGTTACGCCAGTGTTTGCATTATAAACTTCAAACTTTCCATCTACATAACCTTCAATTTTATTTGAATTTAGTGTCGTAAGTAAAAAAGATGCATTCGTTACATCATAATTTAAACCACCAAAACACCTTATAGAACAATGCATTTTTGAATTCGGTATAGAATATGAATGATTCGTCAAATAATTAGAGGGTACACCTGTTTGCAATAAATCTAAAATAATATCAGGATCTCCAATAAAAGTTGGATTAGATTTTTTATTTGAAATTAGTAGAAGCAATGACGTATTAAAGGGTGTCTTATTATAAGAATACATACTACCTGAATCAAGAGCCGTTGGCCAAGTTTGATTAATAGAATTAGTTGTAGAAATAAAATTGAAGCTGCCTTGAGTATATTGATACAAAAAATCAGAAGATGCGTCTTGAGATATGTTTTCTGAAGTTTGCGAATTATTTGGTTGATCTGATTTTTTATGACACGCATTAAACAATAAACAAATCAGGGCAAAAAAGAGGAATTGGGATTTCATGATTAACTTTAATTTTATAATTATATTTATTTTGTCTTACTTTTATACTAATTAATCTATGCTATTAATAGATTTATAGAAATACAAATGTAATCGCAAGACTAACACAGGTTATCACATAAGTATGTGATTTTTAACTAATATACTTTTACTTATTTTAGAAATGAGTTTAAAACAACTATTTATACACCTACTTTTTTTACTCCAAACACATTTATGTTGGTCGCAAACATTACAAATTGATGCTGTTTTTGAAAATCCAAACCTTCAAAATTATACCATGAAAAAAGGTTTGCCATCAAACTTTTGTAATAGAATTATACAAGATAAAAAAGGATTTATTTGGATTGCAACTCAAAATGGGTTATCAAGATTTGATGGAAAACATTACTTGTATTTACAAGAACAAAGTCCAAATAAAAAATATCAAATTCCTAGCAATTGGGTTACAGATATAACAGAAGACCATGAAGGAAATGTTTGGATCAATACAAACGAGGGAATTTGTAAATATGATAACACGCAAGACAAAATCATTTCCTACAAAAAAATAATAAGAGGCTGGGGGAAAATCTGTTTTGTAAAACCAAATAAAATATATGTATCGGCGTGGAGTGGAATAGATGAATATGTCATCAATAAAGACTCCCCTGTTTTTATAAAAAACTACACAGAAACAGCTAACAATTCGATTTTTAGTTTAAGTGCTATCCATAACAAAGTGTATGCAACACCAGAAGACAACCCAACCTTAATAGAAATAAAAAACAATTCTATTAATTATTTAAAAAACATAAAACACAATAATCAAGTTATTGTTTTGAATTCAGTTTCTAGTACAAAAAATGCACTTTACTTTAATTCCACAAACTCAGGATTGTTAACCTATCAATTACAAACAAAACAAATTTCACCAATTTTTGAAACTCAGCTTGAAAAAACAAAAAATATAACAAGTAGTGTTTTTTATAAATTAAACGCAGATAGTTTTTTAATAGTTGGAACAAATGGTAATGGTGTATATATTATCAATATAAAAACATTAAAAACTTACCATTTTACACACAATGATTTTGACTTAAATAGCCTTTGCTCTAATGTAATTACAAACGTTATTGTAGATTCTAAAAATGGCATTTGGTTGGGAACAGATATGGGTATTTCGTATTTCCATCCATCATTACAGAAAATAAAAACACATTATTTTTATAACAACCCAGTCATAACAAAAAACGCTCTTTTTAACTGCATAAAAAAAGTAAATCAAACTATATTACTAATTGGCACCAATAATGATGGGCTGTTTTTATGCGATCATCAAGAGAAAAAAACAATACAACTGCTGAGCAAATTAAGTGTTTCTGCTATTGAAAAAATAACTGGTGAAGACTATTTAATAGGAACTAACCAAGGCATATACCGTTATAATTTTAAAACGATTCATAAAAGTGATATAGATGAAATTACATCATGTAAAAATATTTTTAACCTAAAAAAAATAAATGACAGTTTGCTTGGGATATGCACTCAAAAAGGTTTCAAATTGTATAATCTCAAAAAAAATAGTTTAATTTTTGAGGAGAAGTGTTATAACGAAAACTCATCGCACTATATTATTAAAGATGCCTTAATAGATAAAAATGGCATGATTTGGGTATTACGATTTTTTAATGGTTACTATATTCTTGATCCTAAAACAAAACAAATTAAAAACATAACGCCCTCTGCTATACAAAACAAACCCATTGATTATCATAATATAATTTTAAGTAGAGATAAAAACTCTGTATTTATAAGCTCTTCGTCAGGAATTATTGAACACGAGATTGGTAATTTAAATGCGTTTAAAATTTACACTTCAAAAAACGGACTTGCTGGAAATACTATAGAAAATATTTGTAATGGGCCAGAAAATAATTTATACTATTCAACAGCAGTTGAACTGTGCAGTTATTCAACCAAGTTGGAAAAAAGTAAATTAATTTATAGTTATGAAAACTATGCGCAAAAATGGTTCAATCAATTATCTTATTCAGATGATAGTATTTTAATTTCTAGTATTTCAAATTATTATATATCCTATTCTCCAAAAATCAATTTAAAAAATAAAACTAAATCAACTATTCTTGTAAATAAAATTCTGATTAATAAATCTGAAATTAATTTCAACACAAAAGAGCAACTAAATCTAAAACACAATCAAAATAATATAGATATTGAATTAAGTACCTGTAATTATATTGAACCCGAAAAAACCAATATACATTACCGTTTAGATTCTGATACCATTTGGAGTATTACTAACTCTGGAACAATTAGTTTTACCAATTTACTTCCAAATAATTATACTCTTTTTTATTACGAAACAAACAATGAGGGTTCGAAAATAAGTGATGTGAATACTCTTAGCTTTTCTATTTCAAATCCGTTCTATAAATCATGGTGGTTTATTTGCATCCTATTTCTTTTTATTTTAATAACTACTTACATACTTTTTATAATAAGAAAAAAATCACAGCAGAAAGTTAAAATTATTCGTCAACAAATTTCAAGAGACTTGCATGATGAGCTAGGCGCCAATGTAAGTAGTATAAATATTTTAACGCAACTTATTAAAAACAGTCATGATTCTAATGATTCCGTAAAACCATTTTTAGAAAAACTATCTTCTAACTCAAATCAAATTAGCCAAACCATAAATGATATTATTTGGAACGTTAACCCAAAGTTCGACAATTTAGAATCACTCATTAATAGAATAACACGTTACACCTCAGACATGTTTGATAAGTCGGATATTAAATACAGCATTAACATCAACCTTCATACTCAAAACATAAAATTATCCAATGAAATAAAATATAATATATACCTCATTTGTAAAGAAGCCATTAATAATATTTCTAAATATTCTAAATCAACTCTCACAACTTTAAACTTATCAAGCACTGCTGATTATATACTGATTTCAATAGAAGACAACGGCATTGGCTTTAATGATGAGGCTTATGAAGTTGGTAATGGTTTAAATAATATGTTGTTCAGAGCCAAACTTATCCAATCTGAATTTACAATTCAATCAGAGCTAAATAAAGGAACACACATTCAACTAAAAATAAAATTATAATGATAACAATTTGTATTTATGAAGATAGATCCATCATGCGGGATTCTTTAAAATTATTATTAGACTCTATACCTGATTTTAAATTAGTAGGTATGTTTCCAAATTGTAAAAAAGCAGATGACCATGTTTTGGAATTGTGTCCAGATGTTGTGTTAATGGATATCGATATGCCCGAAGTAAACGGTATTGAAGGTGTAAAACTGATAAAAAATGTAAGACCAGAAACTCAAATAATTATGCTCACTGTATTTGAAGATGATGATAAAATTTTTGATGCCATAAAAGCTGGTGCAGATGGTTATCTTTTAAAAAATACAATTCCAACTGATTTAGTAAATGCAATTATTAATACAAGTAAAGGTGGCGCTTCAATTAGTCCAGGTGTTGCTTCAAAAGTATTGAATGCTTTTAGAGGTATTTCAATTTCTAAAACAAAACATAATTTCGATTTAAGCAAAAGAGAGCAAGAAGTGTTAGAAGCTCTAGTAAAAGGATTTACTTATAAAAAAATTGCTGAAACAAGTTTTGTATCTGTCGATACGGTTCGCTCACATATAAAAAACATCTATTTAAAACTTCAGGTAAACTCTGCAACAGAAGCTGTTTCAAAGGCGCTTAGATTAAAAATTATTGAGTTGTAAAAACTTTAATCTTCCCAGTAATCAATAATTAATCCATCACTTGAACTAATTCCAATCGTTCTTTTTTCTTTTAATCCAAAATTTACTATAATGGCATCGTTTAAATAATTATCTCCGTCCTTTGTTAAATCAATAGATTCAATTGTTTCGCCAATAACATCTGTCCACATTTTTGTGGTGGATGCATCAATCGGTATGATTTTTATTTTACCACCAAATTCTTCCTTCAATTGTTTTTGCTCTTCAGCTAAATCAAAATTTAATAATGCTTCAATTCCTGTACTGTCTTCGTTGCAAGTAATAACAAGGCTTGTAGAATCTGTGAAAAACAATTCTACATTGTCTATCAAATCAACATGTGCGTCGGGATTGAAACGATTCACCCAAAAATAAATCACTACTTTTTGTAACGTTTTGCCTTCGGCTGAAGTTAAATTTTTTAATTGTATATCGGTAAAATGTTGCATCGTGAGATAAAAATATTTTAGTAGTTATGAATGTTGAATCATTATTTATAGCGACAGCCAAGATTTTGCTGCGCTACCCATAATAATATGTTTGTCTTTTTCTGATAAAGGTGATGAACGCACTAAATCGCCTGGTACTGCTTCGCCCAATGGAAATGGGTAATCAGAGCCTTGC
>CANHPI010000059.1 GCA_947462425.1 Bacteroidota bacterium | reverse complement strand
CATCATAATCACGGATAGGTTTCACATCAATTTGAGAACCTGGTAAGAAAGCTTCAATACCAAATACATCAACGATTAAACCACCTTTAGTACGGCATTTAACAAAACCTTTAATAATTTCGTCAGTATTAAGAGCCTCATTAACTCTATCCCAAGATTTACCAGCGCGAGCTTTTTTGTGAGATAAGATTAATTGACCATTTGTATCTTCTGCCTTTTCAATAAAAACTTCGATAGAATCACCAATTTTTAAATCGGGATTGTAACGAAATTCTGATAATGATACAACACCATCAGATTTGTAACCAATGTTTACAACAACTTCACGAGAATTTTTAGAAACTACAGTTCCTTGTAACGTTTGAGCATCAGCAATTGTGCTTAATGATTTACCGTACATTTCATCCAAAGCAGTACGTTGTTCAGCACTGTAATTGTCATTTTTTCTACCAATTGAACTCCAGTCAAAATCCGGATTCCCAACATTTGCATTTTTATCTGCCATTTTATTTTAATAATTGTATTCGATATTTCAAGGCTACCGAAGAGGTTAGTTTATAGTTTTTAAATCCAATTAATACCTTGATTAAAAATTGGGGTACAAATATACATTAATTTAATGTTGCTTTACAGTAAAATTGAAAATAATTATATTTTTAAATAACTGTATATCAGTTATTTAAATTAAATATAAAGCTTTGATTTTACCTTTTTTAGTCCTACATTTCGGTAAATTCTGATAAAAAAAAGCAAATGAATTCTATCATAACACATGGTATAGAGATTTCGGTGATAACTCGTTACTATGCTCCGCAATCAGATCCAAAAAACAATCAATACTTTTTTGTATACGAGATCACCATTATTAATAAAAGTGAATACACCGTAAAACTACTAAAGCGTCATTGGAATATTACAGATGCTTTTGGAGCAAAACGAGAAGTAAATGGAGAAGGTGTTGTTGGCGAAACTCCATCACTTGAACCAGGAGAATCATTTTCATACAATAGTGGTTGCGACTTTAATACTGAAATAGGCAAAATGAATGGTTTTTATACAATGAAAAAATTAGTTGATCAATCTGAATTTGATGTTATTATTCCAGAATTTATTATGGTGCTTCCTTCAAAACTCAATTAAAACTTCGTATTCTCGAACATATAACTTTATCCATTTTTAAAATCTGCTTTTATAGGCATATTGCTTATACCAAAATAAATAAGATATTTGATGTCTTATAAAAACTACATAATGAAAAAAATATCACTTATTGCTTTAGCAGCTATTGCACTTTATTCTTGTTCAACTTCTAATTCAGTTAACACATCTGGATTTGAAATAAAAGGAAGTTTATCTAACTCAAAAGGCGAATCCATTTATTTAGAAAAATTAGCACAATCAGGAGTTACAACAGTAGATAGTACTGTTATTGATGACAAAGGAGAATTTTTAATGAATCATTTTTCTCCAAGTATAGGTTTTTATAGACTAAGAATCAGTAACTCTAACTTTGCAATGCTAGTTTTAGATTCTGCACAAAAAATTACAATTACAGCAGATGCCCGTGATTTAGGAAATACATTTAAAGCAGAAGGATCGCCTGATACAAAATTATTTTTAGAATATAATGCTCTTGCTCAGGGGCAAAAAGCAAGAACGGATTCATTAGAGAATATTTTTAGAACTGCTATGATTACTTTAAAATTAGATTCAATACGTGCAGATTCATTATCAATAGAATTACAAAAACCATATGAAGTTATGGTGGGTAAATACAGCGATTTAGTTGCTAAAAAGATAAAAGAAAACACAAGTTCCTTCGCTTCTATAATGGCAATACAACAATTACGTCCCGAAAATTATTTAGATATATACATAGCTTTAGATAAAGGACTAAATGAAAAATATCCTGATAACAAGGATATTAAATCTTTTCATGGAATGGTGCAGCAAGCACAAATGATGGTGGCAAAAACGGAGGCTATTAAAGTTGGAAACGAAGCTCCCGAATTAATTTTACCGATGCCAAATGATAAAGATTTAGCATTAAGTTCATTAAGAGGAAAAGTTGTTTTAATTGATTTTTGGGCTAGCTGGTGTGCGCCTTGTCGAAAAGAATTACCAAATGTAAAACGTTGCTATGAAAAATATAAAAGCAAAGGATTTGAAATTTTAGGAGTATCGTTGGATAAAGACAGAAGCGCTTGGCTAGAAGCAATATCATCAGAAGGATTAAAATGGCCTCAAGTAAGTGATTTAAAGTATTGGCAAAGCGAAGCTTGTCAAATTTACGCTATTCAATCTATTCCATACACAGTTTTAATTGATAAAGAAGGTAAAATTATTGCAACTGAATTGAGAGGTGCTGATTTAGATAAAAAATTAGCTGAAGTTTTAAAGTAAAAAAACTGAAAAGACCTTTAGACTTAAGGGATTCAAAAGACTAATAAAACATTATCTATAAAAAATGTTGAGATTATTTTTCATTATTAGTTTTCTATCCACCTACTCTATTTTTTGTGCTCAACAAAATTACTTTCAACAAGAAGTTAATTACACTATTGATGTAACACTTAATGATGTTAATCATGAATTAAGTGCATTTGAAAAAATTGAATACATTAATAAATCTAATAAATCATTAGACTTTATTTATTTTCATTTATGGGCAAATGCTTATAAAAACAATGAAACTGCCTTAGCGAAACAATTGTTGGAAGATGGTGACACCAAAATGTATTTTGCTAAAAATGAAGATTTAGGCTTTATTGACAGTTTAAATTTTATGGTTAATGAGCAATCCATAAAATGGGAATTGGATAAAGAACATATTGATATATGTAAACTGTTTTTAAATTCGCCAATTAAACCGGGAGACACAATAACTATCACTACTCCCTTTCATGTAAAACTACCTTCTGCAAAAATTTCCCGATTGGGGCATATTGGACAGGCTTACGCTATTACACAATGGTATCCAAAACCGGCAGTGTTTGACAAGGACGGATGGCATCCGATGCCTTATTTAAATCAAGGCGAATTTTTTAGCGAGTTTGGAGCGTATGACGTTAAAATTACATTGCCTAAAAATTATGTATTAGCGGCAACTGGAGATAGAATTGATGAAACTGAAGAAGAACAATGGTTATTATCAAAAGTTGTTGAAACTGAAAAACTCATTAATGATGATAACAAAAATGTATTAACTAATGAGTTTCCAAAATCGAGTAATGAATATAAAACCATTCAGTTTAAACAATATCGAGTGCATGATTTTGCATGGTTTGCAGATAAACGATTTCATGTTTTAAAAGGAAATATTACATTACCTAATTCTGGCAATAAAGTAGATACTTGGGCATTTTTTACAAATAATGAATTTAAATTATGGACTAAATCAATCGAATATCTAAACGATGCCACTTTTTTTTATTCAAAATCTGTTGGCGATTACCCGTATAATCATGTAACCGCTATTGATGGGACTATTAGTGCAGGTGGTGGTATGGAATATCCAAACATTACAATTATTGGCGAAAGCGAAAATGATTTCACATTAGAAACAACGATTATGCACGAAGTTGGACATAACTGGTTTTATGGTATTTTGGGTAGCAATGAACGAGATTTTCCTTTTATGGATGAAGGCTTGAATTCATTTTATGAAATGTGTTACATAAGAACAAAATATCCAAATAAAACATTAGCTAGTTTAGTTGGAAGAGATAGTACTTTTAATTTTTTTGGTTTAAATAAATATAAATACAAAGCTCAATATGAATTCTCCTATTTATTAGCTGCACGAAAAAATAGTGATCAATCAATTTACACTGCTTCTAAAGATTTTACAAGCTATAATTATGGGGCTATTGTATATAGCAAATCAGCATTAGCTTTTGATTATTTAATGAATTATTTAGGCAAAAACAAATTTGATGAGGCTATGAAATTTTATTTTGAAGAATGGAAGTTTGAACATCCAACACCCAATGATTTAATAAAAACATTACAATATCATTTAAATACTGATTTAAAGTGGTTTGTAGATGAGTTAATGACGACCAATAAAAAAATTGACTACAAAGTTTTAAGTCATAAAACTTTAGTAGATCAAAGCCATGCCATTTTAGTTAAGAATAATAGTTCGTTGTTAAGTCCTGTATCACTTTCTGGCATAAAAAATGGAAAAGTAGTTGGTACATTATGGTATAATGGATTTAAAGGAAAACGTATTTTCGAATTTCCTCCTTCTGAAATTGATGAGTTTAAAATTGATTATAATGAATATATACCTGACATAAATAGAAAAAACAATAATATTAGAACACACGGACTATTAAAAAAAAGCGACCCAATTAAACTTACTTTTATAGGTAAAATCGATAATCCAAAATATACTCAAATAAATTATTTACCAATTTTTGGATACAATCAGTATAATAAATTCATGCTTGGTTGCGCGTTTTACAATTATAGTTTTTTACAACGCAAGATAGAACTTACGCTTGCGCCGATGTATGCCTTTGGCAGCGAAACACCTGTGGGATTTGCGGATATTACAAAATATTTTGCCCTAAATAACAATCTATTTCAGCAAATAACATTTACAGGTAAAGCAAAATCTTTTTCCTATAATTATTTCGACTCCAAGTTTTTTAACGAAGCAAACAGTACTCAAATAAATTCATTTAATTTAAATTATTACAAATTATCTGCGACTCTTGATTTTGAAATAAAAAAACAAAATCCAAGAAGTAAATTAACGCAACACATTGGTTATACAAACAACAACTTATTTGTAGATAACGAAACCTATGCTATAAATTTTCAAGATTCATCACAATCTAAAGTGGGTATAAAAAACAAAGCTACTATTATTAATAACTTTTATTATAAGTTACAAAATACTAGAGTTATCAATCCTTTTGATGTTGAATTTAATTTTCAGCATAACGACCAATTTGGAAAAGCAAGTGCGACTTTAAATTATTCGATTACAATTACTGATAAAAAAAGTTTTGATTTGAGATTGTTTGCAGGAACTTTTATTTTTAAAGGGAATAACTTAAAAGAAGATTATAGATTTAGAATGAGCGGATTTAATGGTTCTCAGGATTATTTATTTAATTACAATTATGTAGGACGAAACGAAATTAATGGAATTGGTCCGGCGCAAATGGTTGAAAACGATGGTGCTTTTAAAATATGGACACCATTAGGGCAAACATCAAAATGGTTGATAGCATTAAACATGAAATCACCCAAAGTTGGTAAACTTCCTTTAAAATTATATGCTGATATTGGAACCAGTGAATTTAATGAAAGCCTTTATAAAGAAAAGTTTTTATATAATGTTGGGGTTGATATTTGTTTATGGAAAAATATATTTGAAATATATGTTCCATTTGCATATAGCAAGGATATTAAAACTACTTTAGAAGCAAATAATAAATCAGTCTTTTTTGATACTATTCGATTTACATTAAATTTGCACAATATTAACCCACGAAATTTTATAATAAACAGCTTTTTGTAATGCTATTAGGTAAAAAAATATATTTTGCTTCCGACTTTCACCTTGGTGTTCCAACCTTCGAATTAAGCTTAGCAAGAGAAAAAAAAATTGTGAGATGGCTTGAATCAATTAAAAAAGATGCTCAAGAAATTTATTTAGTTGGTGATATTTTTGATTTTTGGTGGGAATATAAGTACACTATCCCTAAAGGGCAAACACGCTTGCTTGGAAAAATTGCTGAATTAACAGATAGTGGCATTCCAGTACATTTTTTTACAGGTAATCATGATTTATGGATGCGAGATTATTTTATACAGGAATTAGGAGTTACTGTAAATCATGATCCAATTAAAAAAATATTTAATAATAAATCATTTTTAATAGGTCATGGAGATGGCTTAGGACCTGGTGATGGTTGGTATAAATTTCTAAAAAAATGCTTTACAAATCCATTTTTAATCTGGTGTTTTAAAACATTACATCCAAACATAGGTTTTTGGATTGCTCGTCGTTCGAGCAAACGAAGCAGAATAACTACAGGCGATTCAGACAAACAATTTTTAGGTGATGACAACGAATGGTTAATGACTTACTGCAAAGAAGAACTAAAAAAACAACATACCGATTATTTTATTTTTGGTCACCGCCATTTACCATTAGATTTAAAAGCATCTGAAACCTCTCGCTACATTAACTTAGGAGAATGGATAAACTATTGCACCTACGCCGAATTTGATGGAAGTGAATTAGTGCTAAAAAAATTTGAGAATTAGTTTATAAAATAGAGTAACATAATTATGCGAGACTAAGCTACAAATATATTATGTTTAATAGGACTACTTTACTTTTTGTTCTTCAACTTGTAGCACCTCATAATAGGTTGGGCTTGTTGGATCAGCATCATATACATAGGCAATTACATGGCATTTTGAAGCATTGTATCCAGAATTAATAGCGTAATTCGTATAGTTTTTAACAACAGAATCATTTGCTACAGCACCTATGGTAAATACAGGATCTCCCCAAGTACTATTAATAGCGCCTCTTAAAACATGATTGAATTCATAATTTGTAACAAGCTGACTACCTGAAGGCAAACTATAATCTAATTGTTCAGCAATAATACTATCTTCGGATAATAATACTACTAACTTGAAAATACCACTATTGCTAGTAAGCGATCTAACTGTAACGGTTGTGTTTAAATTATTGTTGGATGTAGCAAAGATATTCTTGATTTTTATTTCAAATTTTGCTGGTTTTGTGAGCATTTGAGCTACAGAACCTTCCCATGTTGAATATGCTTTAATAAAACCACCAGTTCCAAATCCAGCCCTATTTATTAATCCGTTTGGATTACCTGCTAATGAAACACCAAACTGATTATCATAGGCCGTTCCTGTAGAATTTCTAAAATCAGTTGGATAAGTTGTTGTGTTTATATTTGCAAAGAAACCAGCATGTATAGCCAATGCAATAACCTGACCTGGATATTTTTTTGTTAAGTATTTTAAGGTATCAGCAGCAGCCGGGCAATTACCACATTTATGACCAGTATAATCTTCTACCAATACTTTTCTATTTCCTTTAATAACTTCAGCATTTGGGTCTCTCACATCATTAACTTTATCACAACTTACAATCACTAATATGACTGCAATTATAATGGTAATTTGATTAATTATTTTTTTCATGATAAGATTTATTAATGTATTTATTAAAAACTGGATGATATACTAATATTTAAACCGCTTGACGATGGAACAAACCGGCAAACACCACCGGCACAAAAAATACCTTGTCGTTGACGTCCGTAACTTAATGATACTCGAGTAGGCCCATTTGTATAACCAATCATTCCAAAGTAATAATGTACTTTTTTATTTGAGTCAGGATTTTCATAATTATATTGGTCAGATAAAGTAATGCTCCAATGTGTTGTTGGTGTCCATTCAATTAAACCAGACAGCCAAGAACCTGTATTACTAGTAATATTTTTATTTCCATTAGCATCTAACTCATGTTCTTTATAATCATAAGATCCAAAAAAACCTTGTGTTTCAAAACGTATGGCCGAACCTGTTTTATATCTCCATGTAACATCAATTACACCAATATGCGAGGCAATATCTGGATGTTCTTCTTTATCTGGAGTATTAAATTGTACAACAGATTGATTTAAAAATTGATTAGCGTACATCAACGTCATTTTTAATTTTTTGCTAAACTTTTTTGTGATTTCAATATTTACATCATGAAAAAATTTATCTCCAAGACGATTATAATTAGTAGAGTATTTGTAATTATTTAGTGTGTCTTTAATAGGTAATATTCCAATAGTATCTAACGCAAAATAAGCAGAACTGTTAACCGTTATATCCATGCCATATTTACCACCTAACCAAGTTCCTTTTTTTACTTTATATTGTATTTCACCTGTACCACCAACTTCGCCATTTGGTTGAGTAGCATAAGGATAATAAGCCATTAAAGAATAGGTATGAAACTTACTAAAATCGGGATGATAATTAATCAAATCAATTGTGTTTTGAGCATCTCTATCACTTCTAAAACTCATATTATCTAACATCTTTCCAGAAAACATAACAGAAAATCCGTCGGTTCCATAAGATGTAGAGGCAATAATAGCGTGGCCTTCTTTATAGCTATATTTATTTTGATATGATGGATCGTTTATTTTGTAGGCATATTCAGCATTAAAATTAAATCCACCTCTTATAACGGCAAATCTTCCTGCTCCAGTTCCAACATTTTGTGGCAGAACTAATGAAGGGTTTTGATCTTCTTGATACTTACTTACAAAACTTCCACCTAAAATAACTTTAGTTTTTGATTTACCTAAAATAGAATCAAATAACTCCATAATATTTAATTCTCCATCAAAACCTCTTACAATCCCTGGCGATAGTGAGAAATAGGTACGTTGTTTTCCAACTAATCCTTTTAATGTTATACCATTTTTAGGGGTAAAAATTACACGCATGCCATCTAAAGCATTGTCGTATAATAGACCTCTATTTTCGTAAGCCCTTAAAGTTATACCGCTACCAAATTGCTCATAAAAATTGCCCACGGTAATATCAATATCTTTATGCTGATATCTAGCATAACGGTATGGAACACCAGAACCTTTATAACCCGGTAAATAACCTAATAAAGGTGGATTATAACTTTCATAACGCACACCTGCACTAAATCCTCCTTTTGTATAGTTGATGTTCCCAAAGGCATTGTATCTATAAAGCTCACTTCCCGGATCAGCATCTATGATGGTGTCTTTTTGGTAGTATGCTGCATCAATTTGAAAATTACCATGAATGGAACCCAATTCATCTTTTATTTGTGTAAATGATGTTTTGGAAACTAAATAGAGTATAGATATAATTAGAAAACGGAGATTAAAGTTTATGGACATATATTATATAAAAGAGTGATTGAATAATTGGAATTAAAATTTATGAAAAATTAATTAATGAGCTAATTTTTCTCCTTTAGCTAATTTTCTAACATTTTCAAATAATTTTTCTTCATCACCTTCTGCATATGAGTTATGACTCCAAACTATTTTCCCTTCCCCATCTACTAAAAATGTATGAGGCACATTATTAACATTCATTGCACGTTTAAAATCTTGATTTTCATCGATATAAACTTCATATGTCCAACCTTTTACTTTTACATCAGTCACAACTTTACCAGAACTACGAGCATCATCAATTGAAATGGCTATTAATTTTACACCGGTTTCTTTTACTAATTCAGCATATTCTTCATTAATGGCATCTAATTCTTTTTTACAAGGTTTACACCAAGTAGCCCAAAAACTAATAATCATAGGTTTTCCGCCATTTACAAATGTATTTGAGTTTGTGGTTGAACCATCTAATTTTTTTACAGTTGCCGAAGGTATTTTATCTCCATCAGAAGATTTGAAAGCTGATAAACAAAGTATAATTGCTGACGATAAAATAAATATTTTTTTCATTTTTTGATTATTTAATTTAACAAATATAATAATTTTGAAATTAATTAAGGCAATAAAAGTGCCATATTAGGTTCTTAAAATTGGATTCTTAAAAATATAATAATTCATTTTTTTTAAATTTCTAATACAAAATGTTTTTTTTAAATAAATTCAATTTAAAATCCAAATCATTAAAAATACTTCGCAAAAAAATTACAAAAAAAATAAGAACTAAATTATTAAAACATAAAACAAAATTAATTACTCAAATAGAAAAAATGATTAATTGACAGTTCTATATATTTGTAATTAAAAAATTACGAGGTGTAATGGGAAACGTTTGATTAAATACATCAAATTTCTATGATAAAAATATTATTTAATAAAACTAAAGCAAGCTATTTTAATGGATAAATTAAATGTGAATAACCATTTTGTTTTTTAAAGTAAATAATAATAAAACAAAGTTGCTTCATAAATGATTAACTTTACTTTATAAAATAAGCCTCATAAAATAAAACTATAGATGAAAAAAATAAATGTTGCCATAAATGGATTTGGTAGAATTGGAAGAGTGTTCTTTAGAATAGCATTTTCTAATCCAAATATTAATATTGTAGCTATAAATGATATTACTGATTCTAAAACTTTAGCTCATCTATTAAAATACGATTCAGTGCACGGAAAATTTAATGGTGAGATTAATCATGATATTGATCATATTTATATAAACGGAAAAGGAATTAAAATTTTCGCATCAAAAGATCCTGAAAATTTACCTTGGAAGGCCCTAGATATTGATATTGTTATTGAATCAACAGGACATTTTTTAACTAGAGAAACTGCGCAAAAACATTTAACAGCAGGTGCGAAAAAAATAATTTTATCAGCACCGGCTACTGATGATAGTATCAAAACAATAGTATTAGGGGTTAACGATGAGTTATTGTCTTCAGAAGATGTAATTATTTCAAATGCATCTTGCACAACTAACTGCGCCGCTCCAATGTTAAAAGTTTTAAAACAATGGGGAATTGAAGAAGCTTATGTGACAACCGTACATTCATACACAGGTGACCAACGTTTACATGATGCGCCGCATAAAGATTTACGCCGAGCTAGAGCTGCAGCTATGAGTATAATTCCAACTACAACAGGTGCAGCCAAGGCATTAGGGAAAATATTTCCTGATTTAGAAGAAAAATTAGGTGGTTGTGGAATGCGAGTTCCAGTTCCTGATGGCTCGTTAACGGATATTACTTGTGTATTAACAGATTATCCAAATGTGGAACAAATTAATGCCGCATTTAAACGAGCAGCTGAAAATGATTTAAAAGGTATTCTTGAATTTTCAGAGGATCCTTTGGTTTCTATAGATGTTGTTGGAAATGGGCATTCAGTAGTGTTTGATTCTGATTTTACAAGTGTTGTAGGCAACTTGGTTAAAGTAATTGGATGGTATGATAATGAATTTGGATATAGCAGCCGATTAGTAGATTTGGTTATTAAAATGAAAATCTTATAATTATTTTACTTAGTATGTGTTTAAATTAATTTGAATACACCTTACTGCTTCACTCCATTTAAATAAACACTTTCAATTAAATTACTTCCAAACGAATAAGGAATAAAACCATATGAACTAATTGATTTGCTAATAAAGAAATTAGCTTTTTTTCCAGGAGTTATACTTCCTACTTCGTTTGATACATTCATGGCATAAGCCGAATTAATTGTGCACGCATTAATGACTTCTTCGGGTGTTAATTTATATTGCACGCAGCCCAAACTCATCATAAAATTCATATT
>CANHPI010000058.1 GCA_947462425.1 Bacteroidota bacterium | reverse complement strand
TTACTCCATAGAACATCATTTAGATAATATACTCAACTTTTTTAATAACCGAAATACAAATGCCAACGCTGAATCGTTTAACTCAAAAATAAAAAACTTTAGGGCACATTTAAGAGGCGTTACTGATGTAAAATTCTTCCTCTTTAGACTGCAAAAATTATTTGCCTAGCAATTTATCCCCAACTTTTTAATGTGACCCAAAATTTAAGGTAAAAAAAGCAATACCAAACACTTATAATCTATTGAATTTATATTAATTAAAGTTGGCAATTATTAAAAAAATATGACAAAGTGTTTATTTAAATAATTCAATAATGTTTTATATATTTGTTAAGGTTTTGTTCAAACATAATTTAATATTTATTCTATCTTTTTATTATTTTTATGTTATAAATAGAAAATTGATTTTAACCTTTTATGATTGATGCCTTCAATATATACGACAAAATGGACCAAGATAATATTCTCTTGTCCTTTAAAGGTGATATAACTTCCGAATTATTAACTTCTATTCTCCAAATAATGGAAAACAAGATGGATAATATGCAAGAAGAACCAAAAACAAAAAAGAAAGTTTATAATGTTTTAGTTGAATGTTTGCAAAATTTATATCACCATATGGACGATGCAACAGATGTAAAAGGGGATAAAAACAGAAGCGCAATTTTTATGATAGCTAAAACTAATGGAGCTTATAATGTTGTTACGGGAAATTATATATTAAATGAAAATATAAAAGGATTGAAAACTAGATTAGATGAAGTTAACTCATTAAATAAAGATCAATTAAAAGATTATTATAAGTCAGTTTTAAATAATGGAGAAATGTCTCTAAAAGGTGGGGGCGGACTAGGCATGATTGATATTGCAAGAAAAACTGGAGAAAAATTAGACTACGATTTTTTGGAAATTGATAATAAAGTTTCGTTCTTTACACTCACAATAAAAATTACTCAACCACAATTAATATAAAAAAGTAAACTATGGAAAAATACGCTATTGAAGGCACGCCAAAAACACCAACTATATCTTTTGATATTCAAGGCGGTGTATTAGAAATTAAAGGACGCTCAATTCCTGAAAATTCAATTGAGTTTTATAAACCTCTAGTTGATGCTTTAGATAAATATTCTTCTTCTTCAAAACCAGCTACAACTGTAAATATTCAATTAGAATATTTTAATACAAGTTCATCTAAATGTATTTTAGATGTTTTTAAAAAACTAGAAACTATTCATAAAAGCGGAAGTGCTGTTACAATTAACTGGTATTATGAAGAAGATGATGAAGATATGTTAGAAGCAGGCGAAGACTACCAAGCAATTATCAATATACCATTTAAAATGGTTCAAGTAGCAGAATAATTTACATAAAATATGTTTATAAAACCCCGAAATTTCGGGGTTTTTTTATGGACATTAAGCAATATTTAATTAAATTTGTTCACTCAAAAAAAGAAAATAGTTATGTCTAAAATAACCGATTTATTAGGAACACAAGGTGATAGTTTATTAAATCATACTTGTAAAACAATCTCTAAAGACAATATAGTAACTCCAAGTTCTAACTTTATTGATCAAACATTTGTTTATAGTAACAGAAACCCTCAGGTTTTAAGAAGCCTAGCTCAACTTTATGGAAACGGTAGATTAGCAAACACAGGCTATATGAGTATTTTACCAGTAGATCAAGGAATTGAGCATAGTGCAGGCGCATCATTTGCCCCTAACCCAATTTATTTTGACAGTGAAAATATTGTAAAATTAGCTATTGAAGGTGGTTGTAATGCAGTTGCATCCACTTATGGAGTTTTAGGTTCTGTTGCTAGAAAATACGCACATAAAATCCCTTTTATCGTAAAAATTAATCATAACGAATTTATTTCGTATCCAAATAAATTTGACCAAATTATGTTTGGTACAGTTGAAGATGCCTATAATATGGGAGCTGTAGCTGTTGGTGCAACTATTTATTTTGGTTCTCCTGAATCAGGACGTCAAATTATTGAAGTAGCAAAAGCATTTGAACGCGCGCATCAATTAGGAATGGCAACTATCTTATGGTGTTATACACGTAATAATGCATTTAAAAAAGATGGTGTTGATTACCACACCGCTGCAGATTTATCTTCTCAAGCAAATCATTTAGGTGTAACAATTCAAGCTGATATTATTAAACAAAAAATGTCAGATAAAAACGGTGGTTATACCGCATTAAATTATGGTAAAACACATGCAAAAGTTTATTCAGAATTAACCACAGACCATCCAATTGATTTATGCCGTTATCAAGTAGCAAACTGTTATATGGGAAAAGTAGGTTTAATTAATAGTGGTGGAGAAAGTAAAGGAGCATCTGATTTAGCTGAAGCAGTTACTACTGCAGTTATCAATAAACGTGGTGGCGGACAAGGATTAATATCAGGCCGTAAAGCCTTTCAAAAACCAATGAAGGAAGGTGTTGAGTTGTTAAATACAATTCAAGATGTATACTTGGATAATACAATTACTGTAGCTTAATAAATAATGTTGAGTTTTTAGTGTTAAGTGATTAATATTAAAAACTAAAACCTAATAACTAAAAATTAATAAATGGGTTGGTTTAAAAGATTAAAAGAAGGAATTACAACTACTACAACCGAGAAAAGAGAAACTCCAGAAGGGTTATGGTACAAGTGCGCTTCTTGTAAAAAAATACATACTGCACAAGAACATAAAGCAAATCAATATGTTTGTCTGCACTGTGGTTACCATGAAAAATTAGGAAGTGCAGAATACTTTGAAATCATTTTTGATGATAATCAATTTACTGAGCTACATGAAAATTTAGTAAGTGGTGATCCTTTAAATTTTACTGACACCAAAAAATACACAGATCGATTAACGGATACCATTAAAAAAACCGGATTAAAAGATGCTTTAAGAAGTGGATATGGCAAAGTTAATGGAAATGATTTAGTTGTTTGTTGCATGGATTTTAGCTTTATTGGAGGATCTATGGGAAGTGTTGTTGGCGAAAAAATATCTCGCTCCATTGATTTTTGTTTAAAAACAAAAACACCATTGCTAATCATCTCCAAATCTGGTGGTGCACGAATGATGGAAGCGGCATTTTCATTAATGCAAATGGCAAAAACCGCCGCAAAATTATCGTTAATGGATAAAGCAGGAATTCCGTACATCTCATTATGTACAGACCCAACAACAGGTGGTGTTACTGCCAGTTATGCTATGTTAGGAGATTTAAATATTTCTGAACCAGGTGCATTAATTGGTTTTGCTGGACCACGTGTTGTAAAAGAAACAATTGGAAAAGATTTACCAAAAGGATTTCAAACTGCTGAATTTGTTTTAGAACATGGATTTTTGGATAAAATTATTCCTAGAACAGAATTAAAAAGTAAATTATCTGCATTACTTCAAATGTTTAAAAACTAATTTTTAAATATTAACCTAATTACACTTAATTATTTTGAAGCAATCCTGATCGTCTTAATAACGCTTTAGGATCTGCTTCTCTCCCTCTAAATCTTTTATAAAGAATAGAAGGATGCTCACAACCACCGGCAGATAAAATATATTTATAAAAGTCGTTGGCTATTTCTTTATTAAAAATTCCTTTTTCTTTAAAAGCTTCAAAAGCATCTGCATCAATTACTTCGGCCCATTTATAAGAATAATAACCTGATGAATATCCTCCCGGAAAAATATGAGAAAAAGAACAAGATGTGCATGTTTCAGGAACTGAAGGCATTAAATCTGTTTTAGTTGTTACATTCATTTCAAATTCCTTGACGCTAGTTATATTTTTTGGATTTTGACTATGCCAGGCCATATCTAATGTAGCTAAACCAATTTGACGAATAGTTGCTAGGCCACTTTGAAAATTTGAGGAGTCAATAATTTTTTGAATATAATCCGCAGGAATTCGTTCTCCAGTTTGATAATGTTTAGCAAATAAATCCAAACATTCTTTTTCGTAACACCAGTTCTCTAATATTTGAGAAGGTAACTCTACAAAATCCCAATATACACTAGTTCCTGTTAAGCTACCATATTGCCCGTTTGCACACATACCATGTAAAGCATGGCCAAACTCATGAAATAAGGTTGTAACTTCATTAAAACTTAATAAAGACGGCTTACTTTCTGTTGGTTTCGTGAAATTACAAACAATAGATACATGAGGTCTTATATTAGTTCCATTTTCTATTTTTTGATTTACAAAAGAAGTCATCCATGCTCCCTGACGTTTACCCGCCCTTGGAAAAAAGTCGGCATAAAACACGGCCAAAAATTCACCACTTTCATTTTTTACTTCATAAGTCGTAACATCTTTATGATATAATGGAATATCATTACGTTGAATAAATGATAAACCGTAGAGTTTTTTAGCAGTTTCAAAAACACCATTAACTACGTTTTCTAACTTAAAATATGGTCTTAATAGCTCATCATCAATAGCAAATTTTTCTTTTTTTAATTTTTCAGCATAATATGGAAGATCCCACTTTTTTAAATCCTCTGGACCATTGTTTGCTTTAATATATGTTTTTAATTCTTCTAATTCTAGTTTGGCAAATGATAAAGAGTTATCTAATAAATTCTCTAAAAAAGAAAATACTTTGGTTGGCGATTCTGCCATACGTTCCTCCAACACAAAATCAGCATGAGATTTGTAGCCCAGTAAAACAGCACGATTATGACGTAATTGAGCAATTTGTTTTAATATAGTTTGGTTATCGTATTCATTGTTTTTAAATGCTTTTGAACCATAAGCTTTAAACATTTGTTCTTTTAGGTTTCTATTTTCTGAATAGGTCATAAAAGGTCCATAACTCGGATAATCTAATGTAAATACCCAAGCATTTTCTTTCCCTTTTTCGTTTGCAGTTATTTTAGCAGCTTCAATAATTCCTTCAGGTAAACCAGCTAAATCAGCTTCATTAGTAATTACTAACTCATAAGCATTACTCTCGGCTAACACATTTTCGCTGAAAGTTAACGATAGCTGGTCTTTATCTTTATCTATTTTTCTTAATGTTTCTTTTTGATCATCGTTTAATTTAGATCCATTTCGCACAAAACCTTTATACGTTTTATCTAACAATGTATTTTGTTCAGCATTAAGAGATAAGGTGCTTTTACTATTATAAACCGCCTCCACTCTTTTGTAAAGAGCTACATTTAAAATAATGTCGTTTGAATAATCACTTAGTTTTGGAGAAAGCTCTTTAGCTAAAACCTGCATTTCTTTAGAAGTTTCAGCTAAATTTAAATTAGAAAAAGTCATACTTACCACCTCCAGTAATGCTCCTGTTTTTTCCAAAGCTTCAATGGTATTTGTAAAATTTGGTGCTTCTGTATTATTTACAATAGCATCAATTTCTGCTAAGCCCTGTTTAATAGCAACTTCAATAGCTGGCAAATAATGTTCTACTTTAATTGTATCAAAAGGAATGGTATTAAAAACCGTATTAAAACCTGAAAGAAATGGATTGCTCATAATATATATAGATTAAATAATCTCACTAAAAGATACAATCCAAATATACAATGGTTTTATTTATTTGACTATTAAAAGGATTACTATTTCCTTTTATATTAGTCAAAATATGATGTCTAAAATCTTTTTATTTTAAAGAACCAATGCTGATTTACTTACGTTTCTGTATAAAAAAGAAGTGTAAATGTGGCGACGGGCAAAACGCCCTTGCGAATCAGCATTTACTAATTTAATGTAAGTGTTTTCAGGAACACCGAAATATTCGTAACCACTTCCATCTAAAAAATCAATTCGTAATCTTTTACCTTGATATTTTATGTCAGCAATATTCGAATTAGTAGTTGTATTAGTATAATCTTCAAGATTAGCTTCAATAGTTTCAGGAGCAATACTTACTAAAAAATGATAAGCTTCAATGATTCGTTTACTTTTTTCTTCAACTTCTAATTTCAATTGTTCGTTATCCTGAATTCTATCAGGATGATATTCTTTCATAAAATTACGGTAAAGACTTTTTAATTCAGCTAAAGTTACTGCTTTATCAACTCCTAATAGTTTTCTGTATTCAATAACTTTTCTCATTTTTTTATCGTTTATCGTAATTTTATATAAATAGATTTAGTTAATCTAAGACCAATATTTTTGCAAATATACAAGTTTATTTAAGGTAAATTACAAGAGCATGATTTAACTAATTATAATAAAACTTACACCTTAAACGCAACATTAAAGCCTTGTTAAGTTAAGTTTACTTTAGATAAATGTAATTTATTTCCCATGCATATTTTTTATAGTAAGAATAAACAACTCGTCATTTTTGAAAAGTATAAAGTAAATAGTTATTCGGCTACTTTGTAAATCTTAAATTTTTATATTTCATAGCCAAATATCATTAAATAATTACTCTTACATGGAAATCGTATATTTTTTTAACATATTATACAAAAACGTTGAAATAAATCCCTCTAATTTGTTTGATTAGAGGGATTTTATAGTTAAAATTGCACTTTAATTTAACAAACTTCATTATGGCAGAAATTCACTTATTAGGAATAAAATTTATAGAACAAAATACTCAAGACGGATTAGAATTTGTTTACAAACCTGATGTACCAAAATTAAAAGTAATTGGCACTATTTTAATTGCTGCCGAGGAAGAGGAAGAAGAAGGCTGTGTGTTTTTAACTCAAAAACAATTAAATCAAGTGTTATTAGGTAAAGATGTTGATTTAAAATTAGTGGATGATACCTGGTCACCTTCAAAACCATTAAACAAAGAACAAATTAAAAAAATTGGATTAGTAACTATTGAAGCTGAATATTTGGGGACTGCTGGTGATGTTAGATGCTATGAAACTATAAAAGTAACAGAATAATTTTTTAATTATATTTCATCCCTCTCACTAAATGAGAGGGATTTTTTTATGGCATTAAACTTCAAAACATTAACTACCCGAACCCTTACCGCTGCTGTTTTTGTAGCCGTATTATTAACTTGTATAAATTTTAGTTTTATAACATTTACAGGTTTATTTTTAATAGTTTCTATTTGGGGCTTATATGAGTTTTATCAACTATCCGAAAAATTAGGGGCTAAACCTTATAAACCGTTAGGCTATTTAGCGGGTATATGTATATTTAGTTATAGTATTGTTGCTAACTCAAACTTAGCGTTATTTTTCCCCACCGAAAAAATCCTTGCTTACATTTTAGTATTTGTTTTCTTCGTTTTTATTATTGCATTATTTGATGATCGTAAAAACACCATTTTAAATATTACTCATACTCTAGCAGGTTTAGTATATACTGTTTTACCATTTATGGTATTGGTAAATATATCCTGTATTGATAAAGCTTACACATTTAATAATTACTCCCAACATTGGTATAATAATGTAGCACCTTACAATGCACATTATGTATTAGGTATTATTTTATTAATTTGGGCAAGCGATGTGTGTGCTTATTTGGTTGGAAGTTTAATTGGCAAAACTAAATTATATGAACGTATCTCTCCAGGTAAAACTTGGGAAGGTTCTATTGGTGCAAGCATTTTAACTGTTGGATGTTCGCTTATAATTGCAAACTGGTATCCCGAAATAGCCTTAAAACATTGGATTGTTATTTCAATCATAGTAAGTATATTTGGTACAATTGGTGATTTAGTTGAATCAATGTTTAAACGACAAGCCGGCGTTAAAGATTCCGGTAAAATTATGCCAGGTCACGGCGGAATTTTAGATCGTTTTGATAGTTTACTATTTGTATCCCCATTTGTATATGCTTACTTAATTTTAATACAGTAAATAAATTATTTGGGAGTAACCCGCGAAAAGTGGGACGGTCTGTCACTCCAATCTATTGTTCGTCCCTCACAAAAGTATTTTCGTTTGCATCACTTAGGCAATAGGATTTGGCATTTAATTAAATTTCGTTTTTATATTTGATTGCCTGAAAGATTGAAACGAAATCTTTTCGCCTTCTTGTGCAAAAGATTATAGTGGAAAGCCTGGCAATGAAGACTTTATTGAGTTGACACGCCAAAAAACAACAAAAATATTCTAACTATTAAAACCAACTAACTTATTAACCATTTTCGGGTTCAAAACTCTGATATATTTCATCCAAATCCTTTAAATTCATATATAAATTTTACTATTTTTGTAGCCCTAACTTAAACTTTTAATTAAAAAATAAAAAACATTATGTCGACACAAACTGCAAATGTAACAGCTCACGAATCTATGTTCGAAGCCGTATTAGCTCGCTTAGATGTAGCTGCAAAATTGATGAACATGTCTGATGACGTTGCCACTATATTACGTAGTCCTATTAAACAAGTACAAGTAAGCTTACCGGTAATGATGGATAACGGAAAAATTCAAATTTTTGAGGGCTACCGTATCGTTCACTCTACAGTATTAGGCCCATCTAAAGGTGGTATCCGTTATGCAATGGATGTTAATCAAGATGAAGTAATGGCATTAGCTGCCTGGATGAGTTTTAAATGTGCTGTAGCAAACTTACCTTACGGTGGTGCTAAGGGTGGTATTAAATGTGATCCCCGTGCAATGAGTGTTGGTGAATTAGAACGTATGACTCGTGCTTACGCCATGTCAATGAAAGATGTATTTGGTGTAAATAAAGATATTCCTGCTCCGGATATGGGAACAAGCGGAAGAGAAATGGCTTGGATTTTAGATGAATTTAATAAAATTACTGGTGAAGATAGTCCTGGTGTTATTACAGGAAAACCAATTGTTATTGGTGGTTCATTAGGTCGTGACGCAGCAACTGGTCGTGGTGTTATGGTTAATACATTAGCTGCTTTAAAGAAAATGGGATTAAATCCTAAAGAAGTTACTGCTGCTGTTCAAGGTTTTGGTAACGTAGGTTCTCACGCTGCACGTTTATTATCTGAACAAGGAATTAAAATTGTAGCCATTGGTGATCATACAGCTACTTTTTACAACGAAAAAGGAATCGATATTAAAGCAGCATTAGATTTTGCAGCTAAAAATGGTAGAGTATTAAAAGGATTTACAGGTGCTTCCGAAATATCATCTAACGATATCTTAACTTGTAAATGTGATGTATTAGTTCCTGCAGCGTTACAAAATGTAATCTCTGAAGAAATTGCTCATAACATACAAGCTAAACTAATTGTGGAAGGCGCTAACGGACCAACTATGCCTGAAGCAGATGAAGTATTAAACGACAAAAAAATCATTGTTGTTCCAGATATCTTAGCTAACTCAGGTGGTGTAACTGTTTCATATTTTGAATGGGTACAAAACAAAGCTGGTTACTATTGGAGCGAAAATGAAGTAAATACTAAACATGATGAGAAAATGGAAATTGCTTTTTCAAGTGTTTGGGATAATGCAGCAACCTTTAAAACATCTATGCGTATTGCGGCATATATTACAGCTTTACAAAAAATAGAACAAGGTGTTCAATTAAAAGGCAACTACTAGTATTTGGTATTACTTGGTTAGCTTAGCTAATCAACAAAAACAAAACATAAATAAATAAAAAAGCTCTTTTGAAAATTCAAAGGAGCTTTTTTATTTAGAAGGTCATAAAATAATTAAACGTATAACATCCTTGCTATAAGAGAATTTCAATAGATAATGGTAAACGGAAATAGGATTTTTTATATAAATATGTCTCAATTTTATAATTAATAGACTCATTTAATAAAAAGTAAATGAATGATAGGAATAGTATTTTAAACCAAATTAAATTCAACATAACTATATTAATACGTTACCAAAAAAATTTAACTAAGGCTTAGCTAACCAATTTTCAATTTCGGTTTGATCTAGGTGCATATAGTCTACCCAATTTTCTACCACAGAATTATTTACCATGTAGATTGCCGGCATATCTAATCCCGCGAGGTAAACAAAATTTTTTCCGTTTAAAATACAGTAGTCAATATTGGTTGCTTTAGTATCTTCAAAAAATGGCTGTATTTTTATATAATCACCATTTAAAATTAAATAGATTGAAATACTTGGATTTTGTTCTTTAATCAATCTTAGCTTTTTAGCGGCAATTCGGCAATGCGGACAGCTCATACTCATAAAAGCAATAACATGTTTACCAACACTTAAACTTTTAGGTGGCGTATGAATTTTAGCATTTGTATAAACGCTATCTAATTCTAATTTAAATTGATTTTCTTTTTTTGTTAAATACGCTTCTGAATAATTAAAATCAACGTAATTTAAAATGTGAGGCATAGCAAAAGCAGTAATAAAAAATGCTCCAAAAATCCATTTCCCAATTTTTTGGTAATTTAAACCATCATAGTAGTTGTAAATAAAATAACATACAACAAGCATCACACTATTTTTAATAAGCGCTTGCAATGGAGTCATAGCTATGGCAGTTCCAAAACAGCCACAGTTGCCATTGTTTCCATTAGTAATCAAAATAAAAATAAGGTAAATACAAAAAATGATTAAAGAAACTACTGTTAGCTTGACTGTAAAACGCTTAATATACATACCGGCAATTAATAATAAGCCAATAAAAAATTCTAACCCAATCATAAAGCGGGCAATAACAGGCGCTAACCGCCAACCACCAATTCCTAAATCTACAAACGTATATTCAAAGGGTTCGATGGGGTATAGTTTGGTGTAGCCACTATAAATAAATACCAAACCCATAAAAGAGCAAAGTAAAAAGAAGGTAATTTTTATAATAATATTTTTCATAATTGAGCTGTAAAATTACTATAAATAAGCGAAAAGTTAAGGCAAAAAAAAACTTCCACTTTTAATGGAAGTTTTTTATCATTCAAATTAAAATTATTTAATTTTGCAAGTAAAACCAGAAGGTGTCAAAGTAGCCGCTACTCCATTTACAGTTGCAGTACTTTTGTCGCCTTGCAAAGCAGAACACCAAGATTCTGCATCTTTTTTACCACTTTTTATTTTAGTTGTAGTAACAAGAGTAGCTCCAGATGAAGTACTTGTGCAAACACATTCTCTTTCTTTTTTGCAAGAAGCAAAAGTAATAGCTACAATCGTAACTGCTAGTAATGTAATATTTTTCATTTTTTTTAAATTTTAAGTTTTATCAAAAATATATAATTTATTTGTACTTGTAAATTTTGATTGTAGGAAACTACTTTTATTCGTCCAATACTAATTCAAATTAAGTTGTAAGGTTAAAACACATCTCCTAATTATTATAAAATTTAAGCAAAAAAAAACTTCCACTTATTAGGTGGAAGTTTTTTTTTTTATTAGAGTCAAAAATTATTTTAACTCGCAAGTAGTTTTTGAACCTGTAGATGCAATTGGAGCAGTATCATTAGTTTGTGAACCAATACATTTTACACGAGCATCTTTTTTTCTAGCGTCAAAATAAGTCGTTTCTTCAGTAT
>CANHPI010000057.1 GCA_947462425.1 Bacteroidota bacterium | reverse complement strand
TTAATGTTTACATGTGCAGGTCGGGATGCCATCCAATAAATAGTTTCGGCAATATCTTCAGGTTTTAAAGGAACAATGTTTTCATACACTTTTTTTGCACGTTCTTCATCCCCATCAAAACGTATAATACTAAATTCGGTTTCTACCATTCCCGGATTTACAGAGGATACTTTGATGCCATGCGGTAATAAATCAATGCGCATGCCTTTATTGAGCGCGTCAACAGCATGTTTGGTTGCGCAATACACATTTCCGTTTGCATAAACTTCTTTGCCTGCAATTGACCCCACATTTATAATATGTCCTTTTTTGTTTTGAATCATAATAGCTGCAATCTGTTTTGAAACATATAACAATCCTTTAATATTAGTATCAATCATTTGTTCCCAATGATTTAATTTGCCATCCTGAATGCTTGCTAAACCAGCGGCTAATCCTGCATTATTAACTAATACATCAATGTTTTTAAATTCAAGAGGTAAATTGCTTAACACAGATTCAACTTGTTTCGAATCTCTCACATCAAAGCACAAATCAAGGACTTTAATTGAAAATTGATTTATTAAGTTGTTTTTTAAATCAGTTAATCTATCTTGTCTTCGTCCGGTAATTATTAAATTATAACCGTGTTTAGCAAATTCAAATGCAGTTGATTTTCCAATGCCTGATGTTGCTCCTGTAATTAATGCGATCATACTATTTTTTTAGATTGTGTAAAGATAAATATAAAACAGGAGTCGTTTATAAAAGTTTAAAGAGCTAAAATATGTTTAAAAATATTTAAGTATATTTATGCAGCTCTTTTTTTAAATAAATAATAATGTTCTCTAATTCATTTATACCTACTATGTAATCTAGGGAAGTGAATTTGACTAAATATATATAATATGGCTTGTGGCACATGCTCTACTGGAGATGATAAAAATGGCGGAATCCCCGCTGGTTGTAATAATAACGGTTCGTGTGGAACCGGTGGAGGTTGTAATAAATTAAATGTGTTTGATTGGTTGGGAAATATGAGTTTACCCGATGGGCAAGCGCAATGCGATGTGGTTGAAATCAGATTTAAAAACTCTAGAAAGGAATTTTACAGAAACGTCAATAATTTAACCTTAAATGTTGGTGACATTGTTGCAACAGAAGCATCTCCTGGCCATGATATTGGCGTGGTTTCTATTACGGGTGAGTTAGTAAGACTTCAATTAAAAAAGAAGAATATTAATTATGCCAGCGAAGAAATAAAAAAAGTATACCGTAAAGCCAAACAACAAGATATTGATAAATGGAAAGAAGCGCAAGCATTAGAAGTTGAATCGATGTTTAAATCAAGAACGCTAGCTTTAAAATTGGGCTTGCAAATGAAAATTAGCGATGTTGAATATCAAGGAGATAAAAGCAAAGCGGTATTTTATTACACAGCTGATGGTAGGGTTGATTTTAGAGAACTGATTAAGGTAATGGCCGATACATTTAAAGTGCGAATTGAAATGCGCCAAATTGGTGCAAGACAAGAAGCGGCAAGACTTGGAGCTATTGGTTCATGCGGAAGAGAATTATGTTGTTCAACGTGGTTAAATGATTTTAGAACAGTTTCAACGTCTGCAGCTCGTTACCAACAATTATCTTTAAACCCTTTAAAATTAGCGGGACAATGCGGTAAATTAAAATGTTGTTTAAACTATGAATTAGATAGTTACTTAGATGCATTAAAAGAATTTCCGGAAATTGATAACAGACGTTTAGCAACTGAAAAAGGTTTTGCTTTTCATCAAAAAACAGATATTTTTAAACGTATTATTTGGTGGAGTTATACAAGCGAACCGGATGTATTTGTGCCATTAACGATTGCACGAACCAAAGAGATTTTTAAACTAAATGCCGATAATATAAAACCAGCAGATTTATTAGAACCAAAACAATTTAAAGAAATAGAATTAGCAAAACTACCTGATTATGAGAATGTAGTTGGACAGGATTCGTTAACACGATTTGATGATCGAAAAAAACACAATAACAAATCAAAAAATAATCGTAAACCACAAAATACTCATAAGACTTCAGGTTTCACGGCTTCTGTTTCAGGAGATGCAACAACAAAAGTTCCTCAACAAAAAAACCCAAATCAAAACAGACCAATAAATCCTAACCAACAAAAAGCAATTAATCCTAATCAAAGCAGGCCAGCAAATCCAAATCAAAATAAACCGAATCCAAATAAACAGCATACTCCAAATCAAAATAAAGCAAAGCATCCAAACCAAGGTCCGCCGAAACACCAAAATGCATCGGATAACAATGCTCCAATAAATAAGGAAAAACCTCAACATAAAAAACCAGTTCATAACCATAAACCAAAACCTAAAAATGATGATTCACCTTCAGCGTAATTTTTTTGTATTCTTAAGTTTAGTGTTATTGAGCAGCGCATTTGTTTCTTGCAATAGCAATGTATTAACTAGTCAAATTACTAAACTACCAGAAGAAGGATGGGATGAAAAAAACAAATTAACCTTTATTGTAGATGTAACTGACAATAATCCTTACTACAATGTTTTTTTAAATGTACGGCATGCTGATTCTTACCCTTTCAGTAATTTATTTGTGTTTTTAACAACAACAAATCCAAGTGGTAAGGTTAGCGTGGATACTTTAGAGTGTATTTTAGCAAACAAAAAAGGAGAGTGGCAAGGAGATGGTGCCGGCGATATTTGGGACAATAAGATACCATTAAAACAAAATTTACGATTTCCACAAACAGGTAAATATACTTTTACATTTGCGCAAGGTATGCGCCTTAACCCATTGCCATTAATTATGGATTTTGGGTTAACTATTGAAAAAGTTAAGTAGTAGATATTGCATCAATAGTAAATTAAATATTAAATATGCAGTTGGATGAACTTAGGAATTACTGCTTAGCAAAAAAAGGAGTCGAGGAATGTTTGCCCTTTGGTAATGATACTTTGGTTTTTAAAGTTATGGGTAAAATGTTTTTATTAAGTGGTATCGAATCAGAGCCTGTACAATTTAATGCTAAATGCGACCCTGAAAAAGCAATTGAATTACGAGAAAATTATAATTGTGTTTTGCCTGGATATCATATGAGTAAAAAGCATTGGAATACTATTGTTTGTGATGGATCAGTTAGTCAAAAAAAAATTCAGGAATGGATTGATGAAAGTTATAATTTAGTAGTTGATAGTTTAACTAAAAAAAGTAAAGCTGAATTAGAAAATTTGTAAAATAGATATACGCAATTATCTAAACGTTACTCATCTTTAAAGAAACTTAACTTGTGTAAATCTATCAGTTGAGTTTTTTGATAGTAAAAATTAATCACCTCGGGACACGTATAACCTAATTTTGCCATTTTCATGGCTCCTTCTTGGCACATTCCTACACCGTGACCAAAACCTCTACCTTTAAAAATAACACTATCCCCTTGAGAAAAAATACTAAAAAAAGTAGATTTTAATTGTAAATCTGTTCTAACATTTTTTAAGGGAACCCTAATATTGTTAGCTTCTAAATAAGGATTTCGGCTATCCTGTTTAAAGGTAAGAGCTAGCCATCTGGCGTTTGAATCTTGAATAGGATAATTGTGTTTTAACTCTAAATAAGAGAGCCAATCTTCTTTGGCCATTTTACGTTCCCATTTTGCATTAGGCATTTTTGTACTAAACGAATCATTTACACTGCGGAGATAAGATAATTTACTACCCCAAACATCCTCAGAGTTGGCTGTTTGTCCGCCACTATTACTGTGAAAAGCAGCATCAATTAAATTTAAATTATCATCCACAACTACTTTGCCTTTTGTATCAGTAACCGCTTTCATTATATCAAGTTCTGTGGTTTTCCCAAAATAAGCCTGGCAATGTGTGTAATCGCATAAATTAAATTCTTCAGCAATGTGTTTTTGTAAATGAGATAAAGCAAAGGTTCTTGCTAAGATAGCTTGTACTTTATAAAATTCTTGAAAAGATCGCCTACCTGATTCTGCTTGAACAACTCCTGCAATATAATTATCTAATGAAATTTCGTTAATACATTTTAAATCTCCAAACTCCGCAGTTATAAATAAGTTTTCTTCATAAAATCTAGGCTTTCTGTCGGGTGAAATTAATTTTAACCGAAATGATTTTATAAGATCAGGACTGGAAATTTTGATGCGTTTATATTTTCCAATAATGCTCTCAAAAGTTTTCACTTCAACCGAATCATTGCTATAGCTAAATTTAATTAATGGAAAATTTGTTGAATTTACAATTTCTACTCCGTTTGCCCACACACTATAATTTCCTATATCTGCGTTAAATGTCAGTGATTGTACTTTTAGTTGAGAGAAAATTTTAATGTTAACTATTTCATTTGATGTATATCTTCTGTAAAATTCACCAGTATTTTTTTTGGCAGATAGTTTATTTTCTTTTGCAAAAACATCCGTTAACTGCCAAGTCACAATTAAAATAAAAAAACTAATGAGTATGATTTTAATTTTTAGCATGAATGTGATTATAAATTAATTCGGCCACTTTTTTTGATGCACCACTGTTACCTAATAATTTAATCAAACCATCGTATTCCTTTAACATATCTTCTCTCGCACTACCATCTATTATTTTAGTTAACTCTGCTTTTAAATTACTCGCGGTTAATTCGCTTTGTATTAATTCTTTTACAACGGGTTTATCTAAAATTAAATTTGGTAACGAAATGTATTTTACTCTATTGCCTACAACCATTCTGGCAATTGAATAGGATACAGCTCCGCCTTTGTAACAAACCACTTGTGGTAAACGAAATAAAGCACTTTCTAATGTAGATGTTCCTGATTTGATAATGCCAGCATGCGCATTATACATCAAGGCATAGGTTTGATTAAACACTACTTTTAAATTTTTATCCAAAGCCATTTGATAAGCTTCCTTAGGTAAGTTGGTAGTTCCTGCAATTACAAATTGATAATCTTTAAAATCATCCACCACATTTAACATGATGGAAAACATGCGATCAATTTCTTGTTTTCTACTACCTGGCAATACTGCTATAATGGGACGCTCGTCTAAATTATTTTTACTTATAAATGTGGCTCTGCTAGGAAGATTTGATTTTTCTTGCTCAATAGCATCTAATAATGGATGGCCCACATAGTCCGCATTGTAATTATGTTTTTTATAAACTGCTACTTCAAAAGGTAAAATCACAAACATTTTTTCTACACTCCGTTTGATAATTTCTACGCGATTTTCTTTCCATGCCCAAATGGTTGGAGAAATATAATAAAATACCCTAATGCCTTGCTGCTTTGCCCAATCCGCTATTCGTAAATTAAAACCTGGATAGTCTACTAAAATTAATATTTCAGGTTTAAATTCTAAAATATCTCGTTTACAAAAAGCGATATTTTTAAAAATGGTTCTGATATTTTTTAGCACTTCAACAAAACCCATAAACGCTAAATCTTTAATATGTTTACGCGGTTTTTGCTTAGCAACATCTTCCATTAAATCTCCACCCCAAAATCTAAATTCAATACTACTATCCAATAATAGTAATTCCTTCATCATGTTGGATGCATGTAAATCTCCGGATGGTTCTCCTGCTAAAATGTAGTACTTCATTTATTAACTTTAAATTTTATAACAAGGAAATATAAAATACCAGGCCGACATATATAAAAGTGGCAGTGATTAAACCTCTTCCAAAATCAAATATTTTTTTATTTAATGAAATATAGAAAACAACTAAATTTGCTAGAGTGCAAGCAATTGCAACTTCTTGTAACATATCACCAGCTCGCAAATAATTAATAAATCGAGATGGAAAAGTTAACTCAAAATGTAAAAATAGCCAGTAGCAAAAAAAGCAAAATGCCGGTAAAAAAATTCCTAAAACAAATCCTACCCATTTTTTATCAAATTTATCTAACATATTTATAAACTATTTTTTAAATGATTAATGTAATTGTGTGCTGTTAAATCATGCATTACAGGAACTACAGAAACAAATCCGTTTTGTAAGGCCCACTCATCTGTATCTTTAGCTTCAGGTTCAAAATTTTCAAATTTACCGGTTAGCCAATAATAGGAACGCCCATATGGATCTTTACGTTCCTCAAAATCTTCTACCCAATTTGCTTTTGCTTGGCGGCAAATTTTGAGTCCGTTGATTTCATCAGCTTTTAATTTTGGAAAATTCACATTCAAACAAACTCCTTTTGGCAATTCATCTTTAAGGCAAGAAGCAATAATTTTTTCAATAAATGGCGTTGTGGCGCTAAAATCTGCATTGATATCATAATCAGCTAAGCTAAAACCTATTGAAGATGCGCCTTCTAATGAACCTTCAATGGCAGCACTCATTGTTCCAGAATAAATAACATTAATAGAACTGTTACTTCCATGATTAATACCTGATAAAACTAAGGTTGGTTTGCGCGACATCAATTTATTGACAGCCATTTTTACGCAATCTACCGGGGTACCGGTGCAGCTAAATTCTTCAATAACACCTACGTGATAATTTGTTTTTTGAATTCGCAATGAAGAATTTATAGTAATAGCATGCCCCATGCCTGATTGAGGTTTGTCGGGGGCTATAACAAATACATCTCCGTATTTTTTGGCAATAGAAGTTAAATGTAAAATGCCTGGGGCACTAATTCCATCATCATTGGTTACTAATATTAAAGGTTTTTCTTGCATCATGGTAAATCTATTGATTTTATAATGGTTTTTCTTTAAAATGATACTTTTTTACTAATAGTTAACTGTTAATTCTACAACTTATTATAATATTTTTTTTAGTATTTTTGTTTTGCAGATCAATAAATTAATTATCAATTATTTTTAGTATTTGTATAATTATCAAGAATATGACAATTTGTATAAACTATATGACCATTTAAAACAAATAATATCTACAAATGAAAAAAATTATTAAAACATTAAATGCTCCGGCTCCAATTGGACCTTATAACCAAGCTGTACAGGTTGGTGATTGCGTATATGTATCCGGTACCATTGCTATGGATTTGGATTCAAAACAGTTAATAAAAACAACCATTAAGGATGAAACAAAAATTGTAATGGAATATTTAGGAGCCGTATTAAAAGAAGCCGGTTTAACTTACGATAATATTGTAAAAACAACGATCTTCCTATCAGACATGAATAATTTTGTTCATGTAAATGAGGTTTACAGTAACTACTTTAAAGGTGATTATCCTGCAAGAGCTACAATTCAAGCTGATAGATTGCCTAAAGATGCTAATGTTGAAATAAGTGTGGAAGCAAAGGTTTTTTAAAAAACTAATCGAGTTAATGAGATTTTAAAAGGTTTTGAGTTATACTTAGAACCTTTTTTTATGAATGTTATATTATTTTTTGAATATAACACAATGATTAAAATCACTTTCAAAGGTAACTTTAACTATCTAATAGGTAAAAACAATTTATTCAACGAAAAATTAATTTGAAAAATAATTGTTTATTTAATTTTTTGTTATAATTTTACTATAACTAAATAAAATTTTATGTTATGAATATTTTTGTAAGCAATATTAGCTTTAAAGTTAGAGAACAAGCACTCAGTGAACTTTTTTCTCAGTATGGCGAGGTTACCTCGGTTAGAATTATTAAAGATAAAGAAACAAAACGCAGTCGTGGGTTTGGTTTTGTAGAAATGTCAAATGATGAAGATGGTTTAAAAGCCATTGATGCTTTAAATGGCGCAGAACACTATGATCGTGCTATAGTTGTTTCACAAGCAAAAGGTAAACCAGAAAATTCATAAATTATAATTGTATAAAAGTAAAGTCTCTCAGGTTTTGAGAGACTTTTTTTTTGTGCTTGAACACTAAATTAATTGCGAATTCGAAGTGTGTTGTTCCCGTCAAAAATAGCATTATATAATCTTAAGTTTTGCGTAGCAGGTCCAGTAATAATTGCTCCGTCAACTATCTGCCATTTTGAGCCACTAATAGTATCCTTTAAAGTAAAATTATCTGTCTGAACTTTTACTTTTGCATCCGGGTTATCTGGTAAAGAGGTGGAAGTGCGTTCGATAGCCACAAAATCGGTTGGCGTATTGGTTGCTGTTTTTCTATAAACAATAATTCCATTAACTCCTCCACCAATATAAACCCATCCACCTACAGTTTGTAATTGAAAGTAAAGAGGATCGTTTGGATACAAAGTAATATCTACGGTTTGATATGCAATATTATCTTGAACTGTTTGATTCTTTTTTTTGCAATCCGAAAAAAAAGTAACAACTATTAATAGACTAAATATGCCAATTTTTCTAAACATTATTAAACAGTATGAGTTAAACAAATACCTTTGTATACAAATATAAACTTTTCCTATGGAATTTGACCAATCCCCTCGACCAAAAAAAATTATCGTATTATTTCCAATTATATTATCATTGGTTTTAGTTATAGGAATTTGGTTAGGATATTTTTTAAGTAAGCGCATTGATAGTAGTTCATATTTAAATCAAAATTATCGATCTTCAACTAATGATAAAATTAATAGTTTATTAGAGTATATTGAATATCAATATGTGGATACTATTAATAAAAAAGATTTAGTTGAGAAAACAGTAACATCCATGTTGCAGAGTTTAGACCCTCATTCGAGTTATATTGCCGCAAGTGAATTTGAATCTGTAAATGAGCCGTTAGAAGGCAACTTTGATGGAATAGGCGTAGAGTTTAATATTATAAGAGATACAATTCGTGTAATAAATCCTATTGAAGGCGGCCCTTCTGAAAAAATTGGAATACGTGCCGGTGATAAAATTATAAAAGTAGAAGGAAAGAAGGTTGCAGGTATTAAGATTACCAATAAAGATGTTTTTAGTAAATTAAGAGGAAAAAGTGGAACTACTGTTACTGTAACAATTTTGAGAAGTGGAATTAAAAAACCTTTGGAGTTTAAAATAATAAGAGACGCAATTCCCTTATATAGTTTGGATGCTTCGTATATGATAAATTCAACTATTGGATATATTAAAATCAGTAAATTTGCGGCTACTACCTATCAGGAATACTTAAAAGCATTTAACGATTTAAGTAATCAAGGAATGAAAAAATTAATTTTGGATTTGCGAGGAAACCCTGGCGGATATTTAAACGCAGCAGTTGATATTTCGGATGAATTTTTAACCAATGGCTTACAAATTGTTTATACGCAAGGAAAGGCAAATCCTAAAAAAACATATAAAGCAACCGAGCACGGAAGTTTTGAGAACAATCCATTGGTTGTATTAATAGATGAAGGTTCAGCGAGTGCAAGCGAAATTGTAGCAGGAGCGATACAAGATAATGATAGAGGAACAATTATTGGAAGACGCAGTTTTGGAAAAGGTTTGGTTCAGGATCAAATGCAATTACCTGATGGTTCAGCTATTCGTTTAACCATTGCCCGCTATTACACCCCAACTGGTAGATGTATTCAAAAGCCCTACTCGGATGATAAGGATCAATATTATAACGAGGAATATGATCGTTATTTAAATGGTGAATTATTAAACGAGGATAGTATTAAACTAGACAAAACTAAAAAATATAGAACCCCAGAAGGGAAGACTGTTTATGGTGGAGGTGGAATTATGCCGGATGTTTTTGTACCTATTGATACAGCTAAAGCAAATTCAGTTTTAAATAAAATATTTTATTCGGGAGCTATAAATCTTTTTGCGTTTGAGTATGCAGATAAAAATCGTGCAATCTTAAAAAAATATGGTTCCGCTAAAAACTTCATTAACCAATTTGAAGTTAGCACTACAATTTTAGAGGAATTTTATACTTATTGTGCTGCAAAGGATTTACCCTTAACGACTAAAGGTAAAGAAAAAACAAATGAAGCTCTAAAGCCATATTTAAAGGCATTTATTGGACGGGATGTGTTTGATAAAGAGGCCTATTATCCAATTTTAAATCAAAAAGATAAGTGCATTATAAAGGCAACAGAAGTACTTTCTGAGTAAAAAAATCGTATTTTTGAATTATAAATAGTAATTATGAATTTAAAATCTTTAGCCATTCCTTTTGTTACTCTTTCAGTTGTCTTAATTTCTTGTAGCCAACACTCGGAGGATCAAAAAAATAAAACATCTAGCGAAGAAATCGCTGTTGATTCTACAATTAATGCAAGCGAAAGTCTTTCTTCTGATGATAATGAAGTAACGTATAGTTTGCCCTCTGCATTGCAAATAGCCTATGTATTTAAAAAATCAGGAGCAGGTTTTATTCCTTCACTTCTAAATAGTAAAGAAAACAGTACTAAGTATAATGTAAGTAATTACAAAAGAGCTGTGAACTTTGGAATATACAGTGCTGATTTGTCATATTGTTTATTTAATAAAAAATATCAAGAGTCTAAAGAATACATAAAAACATGTAAAGAGGTTGGTTCTGCTCTTGGATTGAATCAGGCTTTTGAGAGTGATAACATGGCTCAACGTTTTGATAAAAATATTACCAACGAAGATTCCGTAATAAAAATTGTATCAAACATTCAGTTAAAAACAGATTTGATGTTAGAACAAAATAAACAAAAGCATATCACTGTTATTGCTTTTGCCGGAGCCTGGACTGAGAGTATGTTTATTGCTACTGAAGTTTATACTAAGGGAAAAAATAAAAAAGTATTAGTAAGTTTAATGGAGCAGTTGTTGTTATCTGAAACAGTTATTAAAGCTCTTAAGAATTATCAAACCTCAGAAAAAGAAATGCCACTGTTAATTTCTTCCATTGAAAAAATACATTCTCAATTTAATACTATTGCATCTGTAAAAACAGCTATTGAAAAAGATGAAGAAATGGATTTCAATTTAATGGCTGTTACTGAAAATGAAATAAATACTATAACTGAATCAATAAAAGTATTACGAACAAGTATGATTGACTAATACTTAAATAATTAAAATAAACTTTATGGTTCCCGATAGCTATCGGGATAAAAAATAATAAATATATACACATGAAAAATTTTTTAAAATCTATATTTAGTATCGTTATCATTTTTATGATGATGGCATTTCAGAGCGGCGATGTATTATGTAATGCCAAAGAATTAAAAGAAAAAGCAAAAAATTTACTTGATTCTTACAAGTATGATAGCTCCGAATTAACCCGTATCCTATATAAAAACAAAGAAACTTTAAAAGAGGTTGAAGTTCCTTTATTTATAGGGGAAAAATACCGTATTGTGTTTGAATTAGAAGCGTTGCCAAAGCAAGTTGAAGTTCAAATCTATAATAAGGATAAAGATTCAAAAAATAGAAAATTATTATTTTCTTCTAAAGATATAGGTGCGGATAAAAAAGAATTTCAATTTGAAGTATCTAAAGCACGTCACGTATACATAGATTATGTTATTCCTCCATCTGAGGCTGGTTCATACAGTGGATGTGCTGTATTTATGGTTGGCTATAAATAATTTTGTTAGAGATATAATACTCAAT
>CANHPI010000056.1 GCA_947462425.1 Bacteroidota bacterium | reverse complement strand
GATAAGGATTTAACAAGTTGGGAATTTTTTAATGCAGCTGCACTAAATAAATAGATTATGATAAACAAAGGACTAGATACAACATTCATGTATTTTGGTATTAACCCCACTTGTGCGCGAATCCTTTCGCGTTTCTAATTTAGTAAGATGCTGTAAGGAGTTCAACTTGATAAAAAAGAGTTTATATAAAGTTGGAAAAAAACAATGAATCAATAATTAACCCAATCTAATTAATCATGAACGAAATAATCTGTCCTAATTGCAAAAAGCTTTTAAAATAGATGAGGCTGGTTTTGCGGATATCGTTATTTCGCTATAATTTCAGTTGGTTATAGCGTTAATTCCAAACAAGGAACCCAATTCCGTCAATGGGCAACGCAACGATTAAAAGACTATTTTATACAAATAGCAGCATAATGGAACATCAAATAGAAATATATAAATCGGTAGATAATTCAGTTGAACTTCAAGTAAATCTTGATAAGGATACGGTTTGGTTAACTCAAGAACAATTAGTGCTTTTATTTCAAAGAGATCAATCCGTTATTTCTAGACACATTAGAAATGTTTTTAATGAAAATGAGTTAGATGAAAAAAGCAATATGCAAAAAATGCATATTGCAAATTCTGATAAACCTGTATCTTATTATAACCTCGATGTAATCATTTCTGTAGGTTACCGTGTTAAATCTAAACAAGGAACCCAATTCCGTCAATGGGCCACCCAACGTTTAAAAGACTATTTGGTTAACGGATATGCACTTAACGAAAAACGATTAAAAGAACTCCATTACAAGTATTCCGATTTGCAACAAGCTATTAAACTAGCTGCAAATGCTGGTAGTATTGAAAGTTTATCTTCTACAGAAGCAACAGGTATTTTAAAAGTTATTGAACAATATGCGTATGCACTTGAAACACTAGACAAATACGACCATCAAAACTTAACTATTGATAGCGATTTTTCAGTAACTGAAATCCAAAAACTCAACTATACAGAAGCTATTCACCAAATCAATGTATGGCGTGATTATCAAAAAGCAGGGAAACTGTTTGGTAACGAAAAAGACCAATCATTCAAAAGTTCTTTGGATACCATATACCAAACATTTGATACTAATGACTTATATCGTTCCCTAGAAGAAAAAGCAGCACATTTGTTGTATTTCGTGGTGAAAAATCATTCCTTTTCTGATGGAAATAAACGTATTGCCGCTGGATTATTCATCTATTTTTTAGACATGAATCAAAAATTGTACAACAAATTTGGAAACAAAAGAATAGGCGATAACGCCTTGGTAGCAATAACTATTATGATTGCCGAAAGCAAACCTGAAGAAAAAGAAATGATGATTAAACTAGTAGTGAATCTAATTAACAACAAAAATTAATTGAATCGCTTCACCAATAAAAATTGAATCAAAAACCTACTACCTCATGAACGAAATCATTTGTCCTAATTGTAAAAAAGCCTTTAAAATAGACGAAGCCGGTTTTGCAGATATTGTAAAACAAATTCGGGATCATCAATTTGAAGAAGAACTACAAAATAGATTAACCCTTGCTGAAAAAGACAAACACAATGCCGTGGAAATTGCTGAGTCTAAGGTAAGAGAATCGTTGATGCAACAATTAGCTCAAAAAGAAATAGAGCTGTCGCAAAAACTGTCACAAAAAGATAATGATTTACTACAACTTAAAGCAAAACTGGATAGTGTTGAAGTAGAAAAAAAATTAGCCGTTAATGAAGCCACTCAAAAAATTGAAAAAGAGCGTGATAATCTTCTAAATGATGTAAAGACCAAAGAATTAGAAAAAGAAAATTTGGAAAGTTCTTTAAAGCAACAATTTGCAGCCGAGCTAAAGACAAAAGATGAAATCATCAAAATGAAAGATGAGGAAATTGATTTACGTAAAGACATGAAGCTAAAGCTTTCCACCAAAATGATTGGGGAAACACTGGAACAACATTGTGAAACCGAATTCAACAAGCTTAGAGCAACGGCCTTTCAAAACGCTTATTTTGAAAAAGACAACGATTCCAGTTCTGGAAGCAAAGGTGATTTTATCTATAAAGAGAATGATGAACATGGGAATGAAATTATTTCCATCATGTTTGAGATGAAAAATGAATCGGATACTACTGCCACCAAAAAAAGAAATGAAGATTTCTTTAAAGAACTAGACAAAGATAGATCCGAAAAGAAATGTGAATATGCCGTGCTCGTTTCATTATTAGAAGCAGAAAGTGACTATTACAACACCGGTATCGTTGATGTTTCACACAAATTTTCTAAAATGTATGTGGTACGTCCGCAATTCTTTATTCCTATTATAACGCTACTTCGAAATGCGTCTATGAGCTCTATGCAATACAAGGCAGAATTGAGTTTAATAAAAAATCAAAATATTGACATTACTAATTTTGAAGATAATATAAATGCATTTAAAGTTGGATTTGCCAAAAACTATGACTTGGCAAGTAGACAGTTCAAAACGGCAATTGATGAAATAGATAAAACAATGGATCATCTACAAAAGACAAAAGAGGCGCTTCTAGCATCAGTCAACAATTTACGATTAGCCAACAATAAAGCTGAGGATTTAACCATTAAAAAATTAACTAACGGGAATCCAACTATGAAAGCGAAGTTTGATGAATTGTCTGGCGACTAAGTGATTCTGTTTTTAAATATTGGATGTTTTCTTGTTAAAGCGTTGTTCTTCAATTCGAAAAATTTTTTCCTAAATGGCAATCGGTGGTGTGGAGTATTTTTATTTAATACAAATTATTCAACTAATTCTAATCTAAACTTCAAAGCATCTGCTATTTTAAACATACGAGAATACTTAGTTGCCGTATCAAATTTTGTAGAATAATACCAATTATTATGTCCAACAATACGTTTATAATAAACATCTCTGCCGAAACTCTCATCAATTGGATTAGCCTTAATGAATTTTGATAAAATATCTAAATTTAGAATTTGATTTGAATAATTATCTATAACATAATTAATAAAAGCTTCATACGTTTTAGAGTCATTTTTACCTTTCTTCAATTGTATATTTTGGCTATGGGTAATGATGCTATTTTCATCTACAATTGTTTTTTCCTTTTTTGGCGTTGACTTAGAACTAGTTATTCTAGGTGTAACTTTTTTTTCTTTTTTTGAGGTTGACTCAGAAATGGTTTTTCTAACTGTAACTTTTTTTTCTTTTTTAACTTTAGGTAATTTTACTGGAGTATTAGGATTGTATCTCTTCAATTGAGGCAAAGTATAATGACCCTCGTCAATAGAAATTAATTCAATCCCCGCAGAAAGATAGGCTTCTTCTTCTGAAATAAACATATGTGTCTTCTGGAATTTTTTCAGCTTGTTATTCTCCTCTTTCAATACCAAATTATAACGACCCATTTTATCCAAATACAAATTATATAATTTAGTATGATCTGACTTCAAATCCTCAAGATGTTCATAAAAAAGGGACTTCCCTGCAACTTTACGAGGAAAACCATGTTCTTCAACTAATTTAATATTGGAGTTTGTTGCAATTTGCTCTAATGCTGCCTTACTAATTTTACCACTAAACAATTCCTTCCCTGAAGGAAGATACCATATACCAGCACCCAATAAGGTTTCGAGCAATCCTTTTTGTCCTTCATCTAAATTTCCATCATGATACAAGTCAGCAATACAAGCAACTACTTTAGCGAGAACTTCCGCTCTTTTTTCTAATACTTCAATATTCATTTATTTAAACCCTTTTAGTCTTTCCAATATTCATTTCCTTGTTTATCAATAAATCCTTGAATCTCAATAAATTCTTTAGTGTTAACATCGTATTTATCTTTAACGACTAACGCTATTCCATTATTAAATGAAGAAACGTTGGAATATTCTGTTCGGATAACTAATCCAGCTGATTTATTGATATAGCCTATTCTAGAATCTCCATCAAAAAGTAAAGAACTAGCTGCCACCAGACCATCAGAAAAACAATCGGGATGAATATAATCATAGGCAAAAGGAACAATAACTTCGTTTTCATTGTTTATAACTCCATAAAAACCATCTAATTTCACTCTAGCATAACCATCATTAAAATCTTCGGCTTCATTATAAATAAATGGGATTACAATTTCTCCTTTAGGATTAATAAATCCAAATTTTCCATCTTTATAAACTCTTGCAATTCCAGATTTAAAATCATAGGCATCAGTATATTCTAATGGAATAATTACATTAGCTTTTTTATCAACATAACCGTATTTGTTATTCGATACTACTACAGCTAATCCTTCAGAAAATGGAAATGCCATATCGTATTTATTTTCTACAGCCCAGTCCCAAGTTTCGTCTATAAAACCAACTTTATCATTTAGTTTTACCATAAATAAGCCCTCAGAATATGCCACAGTTTGTTCAAAATGCATCATGGTAACTTCTTCACCTAGAGTGTTTATCATTCCATATTTATCTCCAAATGTTACTCCTGAAAAACCATTTTCAAAATCACCTACATCTTCATATTTGAATTCGGTAATTATCTCTCCTTTTTTATTGATAAATCCAGCTTTATTATTTAACATAACTGCTGCAAATCCCCCTGAAAAAGATTTGACTCTATCGTAAACAAAAGGAATTGAAACTTTACCACAGTTATCAACAAAACCCCATTTACTATCTTTATACACACTCAATAATCCTTCTGAGAAATCGCCAATACTATCATATATACAATCAATTATTAAATCACCGTAATTGAATGGATAATCAAAAGAATTTTCAAATTTACCATTGATGACACCCCATTTATCTCCCATCTGAACAGCTCCATATCCATTTATAATTGGTTCAGTAAAATCATATACACATGGAACAATTAATTCTTGAAAATGATTTTTGTAACCGTATTTATCTCCTTCCCTAAAAGGGATCAAGTCGTATTGTTTCTTAGGAATTGAAATAGCTATTTCATCTAAAACGATATAACAACTAGGGATAAGTCCAAATAAAGTGTTGTGTTCATTTATCAAATTATTTACATTAAATTTTTTATAAGTTTCATTTGAAATAAACAAAGGAAATTCACAAGGACCCAATTGAATAAAATCCTCATCATCTAAAAAATTAGTGGTGGGAGATGAAAATATATCTACTGGGGTATAAATTTGACTTTTATTTACAACGGTATTCAATCTTTCTGAAAAAAATTCATTTAATGAATCTCCCTCAACAAATCTAATAGGATGATGTATTAATTCTTCTACAAAATTACCCGTAAATTGAATCTTTAAGATTTTGTTATCTTTTTCTATGTAATAAATTAATGGATCATTATTTATTATACCAACTTGTTTTAACTCCTCATTATTAAAAACATAATCAAATAAATTGGCTACTTCAAAGAGATATCGATTTAAAAACCCAAACTTATTGTTTTGTTTATATACAGCTAATCCAACAATATTAAAATCATTTAAATAACTATAAGATGTGTAATTTAAATCTGAATATCTAGTTTTTATATATCCTAATTTTTCTTCAACTTCCACCAGGGAAACTCCTTGATTGTCAAAATAAGATGAAATGTTAGTTTCTGCTGACTTTAAGTAGGAGTAATTAATGCGGACATCATCAGCACAACGTATTAACTCTCTGAAATTATCTTCTAAGTCTCCATGAATATCCCAAAGATCATCGAGTGGTCCTCTTAACAATTCTTCATTCAAATTTATAATATGAACCTTTTCATTTAAATTACAAATAGCCTCCCCTTTGTAAAAGCAATGAAGATTTTGATATTTATTACTACTAATAAATGTGCCGGTTTCAGAAACTTTACAAAATTTACAATTGTTGTTAAAGAAATCATCATTATTCTCAAACAATAAAAAAATATTATCAAAATTAGTCAAAGATAAATCCTTATGGTTTTTAATAGTTTTTATGAAAAAATATTCAAATGGGACAATTTCTTCAAATGTTATAGCATTAATAATTCCCATCATAGGGATTTTGTTCACAACTTTAGTGGCTATTTTTAAATTTTCCATACTCATTATTTGTTTTAGAAAAGATGATTTTTATTTAAGTAAATATAATAAATAATTAAACTTATTATGAGAAATTGGCTATAAACTAATTAGTCAACTGAAAAAAAACTCATAACTAAACATTTTTTAAATATTTAGTTTCTACTGTTTTATCCTCAAAAAAACTTCATAATTCCTACAGATAATCATTATTATACACCAAGTCTTTAATTATATTTAACCTAAAAACAGCTGTATCAAACTCTTGTTTTCTTTCACAAAATCTATCATAAGCTTTTTTTTGACCACTAACTAATTTTAAGGTAGTCAACTCCATATCTTTAATTTCTTTAATATTAACCGAATTAAAAACACTGTATTTATCGCCATTTTTAATAAGTTTTGAATCAAAAAGTTCTTTTAAATCTTTTTCTACAAATAAATCCAAAACTAAATGCAAATAAGGCATATACACTTCAATCAATTTTGTTCTAGGTCGCAAACAAATGAATTGATGGGTAGCAACCACATTCAATTCATTACCAATTGGTGCATTTAGCATTGAAAAACCTCTTGGTAATCCTCTAGTGTATATAATATAGTCTTCTTTGATTAATACCTTTTTATCGTTTACCGGTTTTCTATCATTGGTATTCGTAAATAGGTTTTCCTTTTTCTTTACCTGCCCTAGTTGAATTTCATCTAACTGTTGCTTATCAAAAAGAGCATTTGAATCAGAAAAAGAATTGACACGAATAAAATTAATTTCCGAATTAGTCTCTGCTACTATAGGCAAATGACGGTCTTCAAGAACTCCGTTGAAAACTTCAAACAAATCTCCAATAGTAAAAGTATTTGTTTCTTTTTCGTTTGTCTCTAAAAAAGCTGGTTCTGTTAAAAAGTAAAAAAACATAATTGATTATATTAAATATTAGACAAAGATATACTTTTTTGCAACCGAAATATATTTTTTTATATATTTTTTATATTTTTTATATTTAAATTATAAAATATATATATATTTGCCAAATATAAAACTCATTATATGAATCTAATAGACATATGTTTTGTAGTATTTGAATCAATTATTGTACTATTAATAATAATTAGTTGCTACAATATTCGAAAAGAAAAAAGAGAAAAAGGCCTTGATGAAGGTCAAAATCCAACTAATATAAGTTGGACTGTATTTGGTAAAACAAAAAATTACCAATTAAAAACCTCAAAGAGTCAGTTTATAAGAGCCGTACTTAATTGGGCGATTCACAATATTCCCAATCCCAATAAAAAAAATAAGATTCCAGGTTTAGAAGTGAGCTATTCCAAACCAAAAACAAAACATGGTATCTATTATTCCAATACTAAATCAATGTGTATTTACGTTAACACGCATGCTACTCTACTTGAACTTTGTGACACTATTCTTCACGAATACAAACACCATTTAGATATGCCCACCCAAGCACACCAAAAACAGTATAATACATATACCGAAACAGTTGGGTATTTTGACAATCCCTTCGAAATAGCTGCTAGAGAGTTTGCACTGCAACACAGAAATAAATGCATACAGGATTTGTATCATCTAGGATACCTAATTTAAATGTATAATATGAGTCATTATTCAGATCATCTTGAAGTAGAAATTACACCTTCACAATGGACCAACTTTGCTTGGTTCCTTGCAGGTGCAGGTTTAATTATGTTGGTCGTTCCGCCAATAATTGCTATTGGAAAGTATTTAGAGGTGTTTTTTTGGAAATACCAATTTAGAGAACGAACCATTATTGAACGAAAAGGTATTTTCTCAGTCACTCGAACAGAGGTACATTATTACAGAGTGAAATCAATTGTAATAGAAGAACCTTTTTGGATGCGATTTTTCAATTTAGGAAACATTACCATCATTTCGTCTGACCCGTACCAATCAGTATTACGACTATGGGCAGTACCGCAACCTTTAGAATTAAAAGAAGCTATTCGAGAGCGCGTACATCATATGAGAAAAATAGAAAACCTTAGAGAATTTGACAACTTTCATTTATAAATTAAGACCACTATGAAAAAACCCAACTTTAAATCAATAATACTAGGTGTAACATTAGTTTTTATTTTAATTTCTTGCGTCTCACATAAATCGAAAAATAAATTAACCGAAAAACAAGTTTACAAATGGGATAACAAAGTGGTAAGCAAAAGAAAATTTGATAAATTGTTATATAAGTATACCTACGATAAAATTGTAAACTCCCTTGAAGAAGAACAAGAAGTTTTAAAAGATTTAATTGTGGTGTATGATACTTTGCCTAAAAACAAAAAAGACTAATTTTATGCTATTAAAAGAAAATTACTATGGGTCTAATTCCAAACAACAATAACTCGGCTACTACTACTAAAATTATATTTAAAATGAATGGATCGGACACTAATTCAGCTGAAATTACATCTTCCTTTTCAATACTGACTAGCCGTCCTGCTATGGGTAAGACTTCATTTGCTATACAATTAGCTTGTGCTGTAAATACAGGTATGCCGTTTCTCTATGTAAGTAATGAGTCCATTACTAATAAAACCTTAGCCCATTTAACTGGTTTTTCAGTGGATAAAATCAATGGCGATAATTTATCATCAGAAGAAAATAAAGCGGTTACTACAGCAAATCAAAAGTTAAAATCCATGGCATTGGTTGCTTTAGAAAACGTATTATTAACTAATAAAGACTCCCTTCAAACCATTAGAAAAGCAATAGTATTGCACCAACCCAAAGGCGTTATAATTGATGGAATTAATTGGCGTGATTTCGAAAATAACCAACGCACACAAAACGACTATATTGACTATTTTAATGAATTAAAAAACATAGCCATAGAATACAAAATAGATGTGCTAGTACTACATGAATTAGATAGAACCGTGGAAAAAAAAGGAAAAAATAGTGTTCCCGACTTAACTGATCTAAAAAACGAGGCATTCCTCACGACAATTACAGATACTATCTTTTTTTTATACCGTCCTATGTATTATGGAATAAACGACTACTACCCTCAATTTAAAGGCAAAAAGATAATGGAGGTGATTTGTTTTGAAAAAGGAAAAAGAGAAAGTAATTTATTTGAAATTAACAGGGATTTTAATCAGTTTACACCCTTAGTTCCTGATAATAGTGACATTGTGTAGTATGCAGTCGAAAATAATTCACTTTGACATAATTGGTCCAAATTGTAAAGTACTATTGTGGAAAAATTAATAAAGAATAAAAAATTACTAGTATATAGATACGTACTTTAATGTTTGTTAATAATCTATATATTTTTCAGTTAAAATCATCTAAAATGACAACTCACAACAAAGAATTCAAAAAGTCGGATTTGACTTTAGTTAATACCGACTTTGCAATATTAGATTATGCAAATAACTACGTTGATTGCACTAGAATGTATTTAGCCTATTTCAACAAAATTCCCAATTTTATAGCTGTAAACTATATTGATGATAGTTCATTAAAAAAATGGTTTGAAAAAGAATATGAATTCCAAATAATCAAACAACATTACAGAAAGGATTATGATTTTAAAAAGAAGAAATTAGAATATCTAGACCATTTCTATTTTTTAGAAAATGAAATTTTAGTTAATATAGAATATGACAACCTTTACGTATTATTTTCCGAAGAACAATCTGAATTTGTTCAGGCACTTTTTGAACAATGTAAAAAATTCATAAAAAGACCAAAGAAAACAACTGATATAAGTTTAATTTATTCGAAAAATGGAGAATTAGACACTAAAGAATTGCATATAACTAAGCCCAAAATTAATTTTGACATTCATTATAATGAAAATTTCTATCCAATTCATATTGAAATTGTTCAACAGATAAATAAAAAAGATAGCAATGGTCTTTATTTATTCCATGGCGAGCCAGGCACTGGTAAAAGCACCTATATTAAATACCTTATTTATCAATTAAAAAAGAAAGTCATTTTTATATCTCCGAAAATGGCGGGTGAACTTGATAATATTAACATGACCTCCTTTTTATTAAATAATAGAAATTCCGTACTTGTAATTGAAGATGCCGAGGAATTAATTGCTTCAAGAGAGGACATACGAAATTCAAATCTTTCAATGTTATTAAACTTGACTGATGGATTATTAGGAGAAAGTTTAGGCATTCAAATTATCGCAACCTTCAATACGGACATTGCTAACATTGACAAAGCATTACTTCGTAAAGGAAGATTGACAACTATTTATGAATTTACTAAATTATCAATAGCAAGATCTAATGCATTATTAAATATATTAGGACACAAAGAGCAAGTTAACCAACCTTTAGCTATTACTGATATATTCAACTTTAGCACAGATACTAATTATATTCCTAAACAAAAAAAATCAGTTGGGTTTGGTACATAACAACAAAATAATTAAGAATAATTCAACCATAATTGAACACTTTTGAATTTTAAAGACATAATCCATTTGAGAAAATTGTAGTAAAATTTTTTCATTCCAATTATTAATTGTTCATTTATGTAAGTAAAATCAATGCATCTATAAAAATAAGTTATATGGTGTCAGTTGGAATATTTTATAGTAAATGTTTCTAATAACCAATTAATATTTAAAAAATGAAAGTACTCTCAAAATCACGATTCAAATTAGGATTAGAATGTCCCAACAAACTTTTTTTTAGTTCGAATAAAGGTTATGCGAATAAAAAAAATGACGATACTTTTTTGCAAGCACTTGCCAAGGGAGGTTTTCAAGTGGAGGAATTGGCTAGAATGCATTATCCTAATGGACTATTTATTGATACGGAAACCTACGAATATGAAAAAGCAGCGCAGCTCACTCAAGAGGCTTTACAACATGACAATGTAATAATTTATGAAGCGGCATTTTTAGTAGATGGCTATTTCATTCGAACCGATATTATTGAAAAGAAAGGGAATAAAGTTCGACTTATTGAAGTAAAAGCAAAATCGTTTGATACAAATGACGAAAATTTATTCATTGGAAAAAAAGGCGGTTTAGTAAGCAGTTGGAAACCTTATTTATTTGACCTGGCGTTCCAAAAGAAAGTAGCCGAATTGGCTTACCCCAATTTAGAATTTGAAGCCTATTTTATGATGGCTGACAAAACTAAAAAAGCGAGTATTGATGGATTAAACCAGATGTTTCGTGTACCCATGAATGGTGATCCTAGAATCGGAATTATCAAAAAGGTAGATTCGATAGAAGAAATTGGCAATTCTGTTTTGTCTGAAGCTAATGTAGATACCATTATTAATGATATTATATCAAGTAAACATAAATACTACGAAAATTTAGGCTTTTTGGAAGCCATGGAATTATTCAATTCTGCCTACAAGGAAGATCTATATTTAAATTGGCCTACTCAATTTAGCACCTGTAAAAATTGTGAATTTAAAGCATCTCAAGAAGATAAAGCAAAAGGGTTGCGTTC
>CANHPI010000055.1 GCA_947462425.1 Bacteroidota bacterium | reverse complement strand
ATTAGTTCCTATTTATTCTTTTACAGCAGAAAATGAACATGAGCTTTACGATAAAATGAAGCAATATGAATGGGAAGAATTATTAAATACGGATGATACCTTAGCAATTAATGCTACTGTTAATTCGGAGGAGTTTGACCATAGTTTATATATCTCTCAAAAAACTAAAGATGCGATTTGTGATCGTTTTGTAGAAAAATTTAATGTGCGGCCTAATGTAGATTTAGACAGACCAACTGTAAGAATTTATGTTCATATTTTTAGAAATCAGGTTAATGTTAGTTTAGATAGTAGTGGTGATTCTTTATTTAAACGTGGCTATAGAGTTGATATTGATACTGCCCCAATGAAAGAAGTTTTGGCTGCAGGTATAGTATTATTATCTAATTGGCAGCCACATTTACCATTAATTGATGGCATGTGCGGTAGCGGAACTTTGGGTATTGAAGCAGCTTTATATGCTAATAATATTCCGCCTGGTGTATTCAGAGAAGAGTTTGGTTTTATGAAATGGCATGACTTTGATAAAGAATTGTGGGATACAATTTATGATAGTTGTATTAATCGCATTAAAGATGATATGCCAACTATTATTTCGAGTGATATTGAAAGTATTCCTCTCGAAATGGCTAAGCGTAACGGCGGAGTTGCAAAAGTAGATGATGTGATTCAGTATGAACATATTTCATTTTTTGATATAATGCCAACAAAACCACACGGCACCATTTTATTAAATCCTCCCTATGACGAGCGAATTAAAATGGAAGACACGAATGCATTTTATAAGCAAATTGGCGATAAATTGAAAAAGGATTTTGGAGGTTGGACTTGTTGGATTATTTCATCTAATATGGAAGCTATTAAATCTATTGGTTTACACCCAAGTAAAAAAATGACATTATTTAATGCGTCTTTAGAATGTAAATTGTTGAAATACGAAATGTATAGCGGCTCAAAAAAATCTTCAAAGCAACTCAAGCAAGAGATTGGAGATTAATATTTTTGTAGGATTAATATGTGTGGAATAGCAGGGTTTATAGATTTTACAAATTCTTCTTCTCAAGAAGTTTTAGTAAATATGACTGATTCTCTTTTTCATAGAGGCCCAGATGGAAGTGGCTATGAATTTATTCAAAACCCCACATCTTTAGTAGGTATAGGGCATCGTCGATTGTCAATCGTCGATTTGTCTGAAACAGGTCGTCAGCCAATGAAATTTGAACATTGGTGGATTACGTTTAATGGAGAAATATATAATTATAAAGAAATTAAATCAGAACTTGAAACATTAGCTCATCAATTTGTTGGTCATTCGGATACTGAAGTTATTTTGCATGCTTTTGCGGAATGGGGAATAGCTTGCATCGAAAAATTTATTGGAATGTTTGCTTTTGTAATTTATGATACAAATAGTCAAGAAGTTTATTGTGTAAGAGATAGGGCAGGTGTGAAACCGTTTTTCTATTATTGGCATGAAGGCTTATTTTTATTTGCTTCTGAATTGAAAGCATTTCATAAACATCCTCAATTTAAAAAAGAAATAAATTATGATGCTGTAGCTGCATTTATGCAATATGGCAACGTTCCAACGCCTCATTGTATTTTCAATAACTGTTACAAGCTTAAGCCCGGACATCATCTCAGTTTAAAATTAAAAACTAAGCAGATACAACTAAAAAAGTATTGGAATGTTTATGATGCTTACAATAAACCAAAATTAGATATTTCTTTAGAAGAAGCTAAAATAGAAACAGAGAAAATTTTAGTATCGGCTTTTAATTACCGAATGGTATCTGATGTTCCTATTGGCGTGTTTTTGAGTGGTGGATATGATAGCGCTTGTTTAGCAGCGATATTACAAAAGAGCAGACCCGAAAAATTAAAAACATTTACAATAGCTGTTCCGGCTATAGGTTTAAATGAAGCGCCTTTTGCCAAGGAAGTAGCTAAACATATTGGAACTGAGCATTATGAATATGAATGTACACAAAAAGAAGCTCTAGATTTAATATCCGAATTACCCTATTTTTACGATGAACCATTTGCTGACAGTAGCGCTATTCCCACAACATTAGTATGCAAAATGGCACGAAAACAAGTAACAGTAGCTTTAAGTGCGGATGCTGGAGATGAAGTTTTTGCTGGTTATAATCGCTATGATTATTTGATGCGATATGGTAAAAAATTAAATCAATTACCTGAATTTTTAAGAGATGTAACCGTAAGTGTTATGAATGCTATACCTGCGGATAAATTTCCAGTTTTAAAAAATAAATATAATTTTCATAATCGTTATGAAAAGCTTAAGGGTTTATTGAAAGATCCTTCTCCTAAAAATCTTATGCTTAATTTAAGTAGACAGTTTGATGATAAACAATTGAATACTGTTTTAAAAAATAATTGGACTTCTTTAGATACAGCTTATTTAAGTAATGAGTTAAATAGAGAGTTTTCAACTCCTTTATCATATATGATGGCTATTGATTATCAAACTTATTTGTTAGATGATATTTTGCAAAAAGTTGATAGAGCATCCATGACGGTTAGTTTGGAAGGCAGAGAGCCATTCTTAGATCATCGAATTATTGATTGGGCTGCACAATTGCCTGATACATTTAAGTACCATAATGGAAATAAAAAATATATTTTAAAAGAAATTGTACATCAATACATTCCTAAGGAAATGATGGATAGACCTAAAATGGGTTTTGCTATTCCTATTCAAGATTGGTTAACAACTGATTTAAAAGAACAGATAGAGTTTTACTTAAGCGACGCCAAGATTGAAGAACAAAATATTTTTTCTTTGGATTTTGTTCGCCAATTAAAATTTGATTTTTATAGAGGTAAAAAGGAATTAGCACAAAAAGTGTGGTACTTATTAATGTTTCAGATGTGGTATGAAAAGTGGATGGTTTCCTGAGGTGTCATTATCATTCTAAATCTTACTAACCTTTTATATTTAGCAGCACAGATTTGAAATTGATCATTCAATAATTTTATCAAATATATTTTCAAAATTGCAATTTTATTAATTTTTTCCAAAAACAACTCTTGGATTGGTAATTATTTAATGCAATTGGTAATACATATTTGTTAATTGAGCTTAGGTTTTCTGCTATCAAATAATTCTATAACAAATCTCTATTAATAGAGTAGCCAATACCTTTGCTGGTTTTAATGATATCATTACCTAAGGTGCGGCGAATATTTCTGATATGAATATCAATGGTTCTGCTATTGGCAACTTCAGGAGAGTTCCATATTAATTTAGCAAAATCTTGGCGTGTAAATGTTTTATGCGTGTTTTGATACATAAGGTTTACCATTTCAAATTCCTTTCTTGGTAAACTTATTTTTCCTTGAGGTGTGATAATTAAATATTGTTCCTTATCTACAAAAAAGTTTGGATGCAAATCCGCTTCATTAACATCCATTGTTTTGTTTGCTAATCTTTTTTTAAGAGTTGAGATGCGAGCTTCTAATAAAATAGGTTTAATCGGTGAAACTATAAAATCATCAGCCCCCGAATTAAAGGCAGTAATTTGAATGTAATCATCCTGCTTATTCGAAAAAATAATAATGTAAGGTTGTTCTACACCTTTTAAATTTCTAATATCAGATGTTAAGGTAATACCATCTTTTTGTTTAAAGTCTAGTTCAATAATTACTAAATTTATTTCCTCTTCTTTTAATATAGTTAATAAATCTTCTTCTGATTTAGCAAGACTTACATGGTATTTTTTTTCTTCTAAAAACTCCATCGTTTTTTTTACCGACGATTCGGCATTTGAACAAAAAACGATATGAAAGGAATGTGCCATGTATAAAAAAAGGCACGAACAATAAGTTCGTGCCTCATCTTTTTTTGAAATTAGTTATTGATAATTAATTTTTTTGTTTCTTTTGCTCCATTAACATCTAATGAAATATAGTAGATTCCGCTAGATAAGTTTGAAGTATTTATGGTGATTGTATTATTACCTTTTTCAAAATCATTGCTTTGAGATAAAGTAGTAACAACATTTCCTAAAACATCATAAACATTAACTGTTACTTTGTTTTTTTCAATAATGTTGAAAGAAATAGTTGTGCTTTGGTTAGCAGGATTAGGATAAATAACAAATGAATTTAAAATTTCATTTGCTATTGATTTAATTCCACTTACTTGTCCTGCAAATTGAGGACCAGAAAAACTTGCACCAGTTGAAGCAGTTGAATTGGCAGTTAAACGGAAATCACTATTATCTTCTAAGTTTGTTGGAAATGCATTTACAAATGCAATTTGAGCAACAGATTTAGTAGTATCAATTGAATTATTACCTGCGTATGTATTATACCAAGTGGCATTAGCTCCACCAGCATCATTTACAAATTTTGGGAACATGTTGCTAGCAATAATTACATTTTGAACTACACCAGCGGAGTCAGGATTTGAATTAGCATTATAGTTATCAAAAGTTGTAGCACCAGATACATGCCATCCTTTTTCCCATCCTACAAAAATAGAATTGTGAATTGATATAGCAGTATTTCTTCTTGTAAAGATTCCTCTTTCAAATTTTTCACCAGCAGGTAATGTTGCTGTTCCATCTCTTTTTGGACCTAAAACAGTGATGTTTGAGAAAATTGTTTTTGTGATTGGTAGTCTTCCAATTCCTGGATTAAAGTTATCCGATTCAAATCCGTTAGAGTCACCAGCAGCATCAGAAATATCTTTATCTCTTACCACTAAACCAAATTGAACACGACCTGAGTGACCAAAATCTGTATCAAAATCATCATCTAAACCTCTGAATGATACTAAGTATTTTGCATCAACTGCACCACCAAACCATTCAAATGCATCATCTCCACCAAATGACGCTTGTATATGATCTATTTGTGTTCCTGAACCTACACCACCCATTGTTAAACTGTTTAATTCAGAGTTTGGAGTAGTTGATAATGCTACACCAGCAAATTCGATGCGGCAGTAAGACATTGTACCTGAACTTTCAGTATTATTATTTCCACCATATAATATTTCATTAAAATTAGTAGCAAATCCTTCAATGTAATTCTGTTTAGGATTTGTTGCACAAGTTGCGCAAGCAGTGTTTACAATTCCGTTTCCTAATAACACAACTCCACCCCAATCTGCAGGTGCTCTTCCATTTCCAGAAGGTTCTTCGTTTGATGTAAAAATAATAGGATTATTTACTGTACCAACTGCATTAATTTGTGAACCTTTAGAAATAATTAAACATGCTTTCGAAGTTTTATCACCTCTAATAACTGTACCTGGTTGGATGGTTAATACTGCATTATTTGTAACTGCGATATTACCAACTAATAAATAGGTATTACCAGATGTCCAAGTAGTGTTGGTAGTAATGTTTGCAGATATTGTGTTTGTAGTTGCTGGATAAACTGCATTTTCCGGATCCCAGTTTGTCCAACCAGCTAACCAGTTATTTGATGATGTTCCAGTTAAACCATCTGTTACTGGAAATGCTCCTTTGTAAGAAGTTGATGTCCAAAATGGAGTTTGGGCAATAGCAGTTACGCTTAATAGAGCTGCTGTTGCTAATGTGTAGATTTTTTTCATTTTGTTGTATTTAATTGTTTAAGTGTTTTAATTTTTACGATGCAAATTAACGAACACAACCTTAGCTTTAGATTAACATGAGTTTACGATATACTTACTTATTCCTTAATTTTATGTAAAGTAATTTTAGGTTTACTTAACATATAATTAATATTGATTTACAGGAATTACAGAAACACAACACGCCCGTTGTTTAACGAGCGTGTTGCATAATTTTATTTGAATTTATAACTTATGGATAAGCTAATGGTAGGAGCTAATTTAGTATTTACTAATAAATTGTCGCTACTTGATGTATGTTCAAATTCTTTATTATCAGTAAATGATGATTTATCCAATTTGCCGTTTTTATTAATATCTTGATAAAATATTAAATTTTGCGCAAGTATATCTCTTACATTTAATTTTAGTTCAATTTTTTCTTTAAAAGTTTTTGATAATTGTAAATCTAAAACATGGCGAGGTTTTTCCCATATGTTTGGTTCGTCATTATTGCCAACTATAATTATTCTTTTACCTACATAGTTATAAGATAAACTCACTCCAAAATCATATTTTCTATCAATATATTGAATACCAGCATTTATGATAATAGGGCTTTGTCCTTGTAATGGTCTTGGGTCTACGTTATTTAATTTTGAAACATCTACGTCTGATTTTATATAAGAAAAATTAGTGAACAAAGTGGTACCATTTAAAAATTGAGAAGAATCATTTCTGAATATGGTTGATAGCAAAATGCGATATTCTAATTCTAATCCCATGTTGCTAGCTTTAGCCACATTTGCATAATTGATGGAACGAATCTGTCCATTACCGGCAATTTGTTCAATAGCGTTTGTTAGGTCTTTGTAGAATGCTGATACTGAAAGAATCTGACCAGGTTTTTTTGGATAATATTCAAAACGTAAATCATAATTATTAATAGTTGCGCGCTGCAAGGTATCATTACCTGAAATTTGGTAATCAGTTTCAAAATCATAAAAGTTAAAAGGAGCTAACTCTCTAAATTCAGGTCTATTAACTGTTCTATAATAAGCTCCTCTAATGTTTAATCTATCTGTAATTGACCATACCGCATTTATAGATGGTAAAAAATCAATAACAGTAGTGTCTTTTGCTTTTTTGGAGAAATCTGGATTTAACGTATTTAATGTTTGCATGTATGATTCTGCTCTTAATCCATAAATAAATCTAATTTTATCTGTAAATCGAGAGTCTAACATTAAATAACCAGCATTTAAATTTGAAGATGCTCCATAAGAATCTATGTAGGTTGTTGATTCTGATAATTTAAATCCACCATCATATTTTCCTGGTCCATCAACAATTCCAATATTAGTGGGTTCAAATATTTCATCTTCTGGGAGGTATGCTAAGTCGGTATTTGCTTTAATTGCACTACCCTTTGAATACCAAGTATAGCCCAATAATCTTGCTGAAAATGTTCTACTTCTGTATTGATTAAATCCTCCTAATTTTATCTCATGTTTTGTGCTTTTGATTTGAATAGTTTTAGAAATGTCATATTTTATATTATACAAACGTTCTTGAGTTTTAGCAAATAACATTGAGCCTGCACTGGTTGGTCCAACTACATCTGCCAATATTTGAGCAGCATATCTTACTGAATCATCCTCAGATGCACTAGATTTTTGATATACCATTCTTCTCAAATTAGGAACATCTCTTGCAATGTCGCTTAGTCCACCAATCCATTTTAATTTTAATTTTCCTTTTGGAATATAGTGATCACCATTTATTTGACCAGAATAGATATTGTTTTGTTTGTAAAAACGAACATTTGATTTTTGCCATGTTGGAGATGATACGTCAATAGCATCAAATATTCCTTTTCTACTTATTACTCTATCATCTGTGTTAATGGAATACAAATTTTTAATGCCAATTTGGTTGTTATCGTTAAGTTTATAGGATAAGTTCCATAATATACTTGTTAGGATATTATTTGAATAAGTGGTGTCTAAAAATTCTCTCGTTTTTTGAACTACATCTCCTTGTTCCTCAAATTCCCTTCTATCAGAAATTGCCGTAGCATTGCTATTATTGTATGTTACCGAAACAACGCTACCAAAATCTCTTTTAAATAATTTAAAAACATTTGCTTGAGAAAATTGTAAGTTCATGTTTGGTAATGCTGTTTTGGTTTGCAACGCCCAATCATAATTTATGTTCTTTGCTTGTTCAATTTTATCAGTATTTAATGTAATAGCGGCAAATTCTTCGGTATTAGCAACCGAACCCGGTAACTGCCTGGTTCCATCATCAATTCCTAGCCAATCTGTTTTCCCACCTTTATAAGTTTTAAAATCTTTGAATGTTGTTAATGAATTATAACCTCCAGAGATAGAAATGTTTGTACTATTTTTTTCAGGAATACTTTTGGTATTAATTAAAATAATTCCGCCGGCAAAATCTCCTGGTAAATCAGGAGTAGCAGTTTTTAGAATAATTAAATTATCTAATATCCCTGCAGGAAAAACATCAAAAGCAAAAGCTCTTCTATCACTCTCTGAACTTGGCAAAGGTGATCCGTTTAAATAGGCTGCATTATAACGGTCGCTCATACCTCTAATTATAGCAAATTTATTATCTTGAATACTAGCACCACTTACACGTTTTAAAACATCACTCGTGTTTCTATCTGGTGTTTTTTTAATGCTTTCAGATGATATCCCATCACTTACACTCGCATTATTTTTTTGCATAACAAATAGCGTGTTAGTATTTTCTTTATTCATCTCTGCTTGTACAACAACTTCTCCTAATGTTTGAGAGCTCGATTGGTCAAGCGCAATATTAAAATCAGTAACGTCATTTGCCTTTACAACAACGTCAATAAATTTTTTATTATCATACGTAATGTAACTTGCTATTAAATTATATTTACCTGGCTGAAGTCCACTTAAAGTAAAATTACCATCAAAATCACTTGATACACCTTTGGTTGTACCTTCAATTAACACAGTTGCACCTGGTAGAGTTTCTCCTGTTTTTGCATCAATTATTTTACCTACTATTTTTCCGGTTTGTGATTGCGCTATTAATACTGAGCAAATAATTAGTAACGTTATTTTTATTTTTTTGAACATAAAGAATTAAATTATACGCTGCAAAAAAACAACCTATACATAAGGTTTGTGTCAAGTTTATATTACCTTAATATTAAAATATTTGATTTAATGAGTTAAAAAATTAACATTAACTTAACATAGATTTTTGAAAAAATCAACCTCTTTTTACTGACACGAAAACAGATTTTTTTTGGATATATGCCTAACTATTTTTTTAGCAAACAAAGATTAGTTTCTAAAATTAATTAGATATATGCTAATGTTACTGTTGTAATTATCTTTTAAATAAAAATAGTTACAGCGTACACTAAACTAAAATACAGCATAATAATTTAAGAAATAGGAGTAAAGTTAGTTGAATAAAAAAATTGAATATAAGTATTAATCTACTTTGTTATTTTTTATTTTTACCAAACTTGTATTTAAAATGATGATACAATTCATTCCTAGTTGCGCAGTCTCATTAATTTTTTTCTCAGGAAACTGGTACTTTAATTCCTTGCTAATTGCTTTATATAAGTCTATAAATAATTCAATATCCTTAATAACCTTTTTAGATATTTTTGATTTTAGAGAAGGATTAGCAATTAATTCTTTTTTAATATGACTAATTAAATTGCTTGTTTTAATTTTTTGTTCAATAACTTCCTGTTTCAATTCATCTTTTACAATTTGCTTTAAAGCTTTATTTAAAAGTATATAAGATAAATTTATAGATTCAATAAAGTAATTATCATCAAATGCTTTTTTGTTATTATCGATGAGTTGTTTAATAGTCATGGTTATAGTAGTTATACAAACGAAATTAAATAATCATGTGTAAACTTAGCATTAAATATATTTTAAAATGACAAAAGTCATTGTTTTTACCCACAATAATTACATGTTAAAGGCTACAAGGTGGATCTATGAAAATCTGCCATGATGCAACTTTGAATATGATATAAACATTAAGGTATTCCAAAAAATAACTTTATTTCTTAATATTTATTTAACTTTGAACTCAAGGTTTAAGGTTAACTTTGTATCTAATAACAATAATATGAGTACAGAAAACAGTTTATATAAAATTTTGCTTGTTGACGATGAGCAGGATATATTAGATTTTTTAAGTTATAATTTAAAGAAAGAGGGATTTCAAGTATTTACTTCACTAAATGGTAGAGATGCTATTAATATTGCTAAAAAAGAGATTCCTCATTTAATTGTTTTAGATGTGATGATGCCTGAAATGGATGGTATTGATACTTGTAGAGAAATTAGAGATATTACAAACTTAAAAGACATTATGATTGCTTTTTTAAGTGCCCGTAATGAAGATTATTCGCAAATAGCCGGTTTTGAAGTTGGTGCTGATGATTATATTACAAAGCCAATTAAACCAAGAGTTTTTATTAGTAGAATTAAAGCCTTATTAAGAAGATATTCGCCGGAACAACAAAAATCAACACAATTAGATTTAGGAGGAATTAAAATTGATAAAGAAAGGTATAGTGTCTATAAAGATGATATTGAAATTGCCTTTCCTAAAAAAGAATTCAAATTATTGTCGTTATTAGCTAGTAAGCCGGGCAAAGTTTTTACACGTGAATTTATTTTAGAACAAGTGTGGGGAGATGAAGTAGTTGTTGGTGATAGAACCATTGACGTTCATATTAGAAAATTACGAGAAAAATTAGGAGATGATTATATCAAAACCATCAAAGGAATAGGATATAAATTTGAATTTTAAAATAAGCAAAACATCTCGTATATAATTATTTCCGCCTAAAATTAGTAGTAGGTAAATTTTAAATAGACTCTAAGCAACACTTAATCTGTTTCGTTTCTCATCACCATTTGAACAGTAAATCGGCTGCGTTGTTCCAACAAAATAATTTTTTGAGCAGTGAGTGTATCTATCGTTTCCTGCGTATAATAACGAACTGTCATCAACTCCAATCCTGAATTATACAATACTTTAAACTGCGTTTGCAAATCATTAACTAATGCTTCAATCTTAATAATATCATGATCGCAACACACCGAAAAACTAATAGCTGACAGTTGCATTAAGTTAATTTTAACTCCATGTTTCGAAAACAGGTCGAAAATATCACTTAAATTGTCTTCGGCAATAAACGAAAAATCTTTTGGCTGAATAGAAATTAAAACTTGGTCGATTTTAAAAATATAAGAAGGAATATTTAAACGTTTTTCTCCGTCTTTAATAATGGTTCCTTCTTCTTTTGGCTTTAAAAAGGACTTTACATGTAAAGGTATATTCTTATTCTGAAGCGGTTTAATGGTTTTTGGGTGGATAACAGTTGCGCCATAGTAGGTTAACTCAATGGCATCATGATAAGACAATTGGTCAATTTTTTTTGTATGCGAAAACCATTTTGGATCAGCATTTAAAACGCCTGGCACATCTTTCCAAATAGTAACATTTTCCGCATTTAAGCAATACGCTAAAATAGATGCCGTGTAATCAGAACCTTCGCGACCAAGCGTAGTTGTAAAATTTTCGGAAGTACCGCCAATAAAACCTTGGGTAACAATGCTATTAAACGAATTAAAAACAGGAAGCAAATCTCTTTTTATTAATGTTTCTGTTAATTCAAAATCTACTTTTCCTTCGCGGTAACTATTATCAGTTTGAATCAAGCCTCGGGCATCAATCCATTTATTTTGCAATCCTACATCATTTAAATAAGCAGAAATAATTTTTGTAGAAATGACTTCGCCCATACTGACAATTTGATCATACTCAAAATCAAAACCATGAGTTGGCTCATCTTCGATAGCCCAATACAATTCCACAAAAGTATTTTCGAGTTCAATAAAAATGGAATGAGATGAGTTTGCAAATAAGTGATGGCAAATATCT
>CANHPI010000054.1 GCA_947462425.1 Bacteroidota bacterium | reverse complement strand
TCACACCTAAGTCGATGATTTCATAATTATTACAAGCCAAGACAACGCCTACAATGTTTTTTCCAATATCGTGTACGTCGCCCTTTACAGTTGCCATTAAAATTTTACCAGCGTTGGTTCTACCATCGCCAACAATGCCAGCTTTAGCGTTATCTTCTTTTTCTTTTAATAAATACGGTTCTAAGTAAGCTACGGCTTTTTTCATCACCCGAGCGCTTTTTACAACTTGTGGTAAAAACATTTTCCCACTTCCAAATAAATCTCCAACCACGTTCATACCATCCATTAAAGGACCTTCAATTACATGTAATGGCCTTCCTAATTTTAAGCGAGCTTCTTCAGTATCTGCATCAATATGTTCTACCAAACCTTTTACTAAGGCATAACTTAAACGCTCTTCAACTGTTCCTTTTCTCCAAGCTTCATCTTTTTCTGTTTTCTCTTTGGTAATGCCTTTCAAAGATTCAGCATGATCAACTAATCGTTCTGTTGCGTCATCTCTTCTGTTTAATAAAACATCTTCAACTAATTCTAACAATGTTTTATCAATGTCGTCATACACTACTAATTGAGCAGGGTTTACAATTCCCATATCCATTCCGTTTTTAATTGCATGGAATAAAAAGGCAGAGTGGATAGCTTCACGCACATGATCATTTCCTCTGAAAGAGAAAGAAACATTACTTACGCCACCGCTTACTTTAGCGTACGGCAAATTTTCTTTAATCCATTTGGTAGAGTTGAAAAAGTCTAATGCGTTTAAGCGATGCTCTTCCATACCTGTTGCAACAGGAAAAATGTTTGGATCGAAAATAATATCTTGTGCAGGGAAATGAACTTTATCTACTAAGACATCATAAGCACGTTTACAAATTTCTTTTCTGCGTTCCAATGTATCTGCTTGTCCAACTTCATCAAACGCCATGACGATAACAGCAGCGCCATATTGTTTTATCTTTAAAGCTTGCTCAATAAATTTTTCTTCGCCTTCTTTTAAAGAAATTGAATTTACAATTGCTTTTCCTTGAACGCATTTCAATCCAGCTTCAATCACGCTCCATTTACTAGAGTCAATCATAATTGGAACACGAGAAATATCGGGTTCTGATGCAATTAAATTTAAGAATGTTGTCATGGCTTGCTCGCTATCCAACATACCTTCATCCATGTTTACATCAATGACTTGAGCGCCGCCATCAACCTGGTCTTTAGCTATAGATAAAGCTTCTTCAAAATTTCCTTCTTTAATTAATCGTAAAAATTTTTTAGAGCCAGTTACATTTGTTCGCTCACCTACATTTAAAAAATTACTTTCAGGTGTTAGAGTGTAAGGTTCTAAACCACTTAAATGCATTAACGTATCAGGTTGAGGTTTTTTGCGAGGTTTTGCATCTTTGGCTATTTCAGCAATGCGTTTAATATGGGCAGGAGTTGTTCCACAGCATCCACCAACAATATTTAAAAATCCTGCTTTTAAAAAATCTTCTATTTGATGACCCATTTCATGAGCATCTTGGTCGTATTCACCAAACTGATTTGGTAAACCTGCATTTGGATATGCACTTACATAAAATGGTGCTTTGTTAGAAAGTTCCTCTAAATACGGACGCATATCTTTCGCACCTAATGCGCAATTTAAACCAACGCTTAATAAATCAACATGGGAAACTGAATTTAAAAAGGCTTCGGTTGTTTGTCCTGATAACGTTCTGCCACTTGCGTCAGTAATAGTACCAGAAACCATCACGGGCATTTTAAGATCTATTGATTCGCAATAATTTTGAATTGCAAATAAAGCTGCTTTTGCATTTAAGGTATCAAAAATAGTTTCTACTAATAATAAATCGGCGCCACCATCTATTAATCCTTTTACTTGTTCGGTGTAAGCTATAACTAATTCATCAAAAGTAACTGCTCTAAAACCTGGATCATTAACATTTGGTGATAATGATAATGTACGATTGGTTGGCCCTAATGCTCCGGCCACAAATTTTGGAATATCTGCAAATTCAGGAAATTCTAAATAAAATTCTTTTATGGCTTCTTTGGCAACTTTGGCCGATTCATAATTTAATTCATAAGCCAAACTTTGCATGTCGTAATCAGCCATTGCAATTGTTGTAGCGCTAAATGTGTTGGTTTCAATAATATCAGCACCTGCTTTTAAATATTCTTTATGAATTGTTCTAATAATATGAGGCATGGTTATAGACAATAAATCATTATTGCCTTGCAAGTCTTTATGCCAATCTGCGAAACGTTTTCCTCTAAAATCTTTTTCTTCTAATTTATATTGTTGAATCATGCTGCCCATAGCACCATCAATAACCAATACTCTTTTTTCTAACTCTTGTCTAATTGTATTCATTTTTTTATAAATAAAAAATCCCTTCTGTTTTATAGTCAGAAGGGATTAGTGTGTATGCGTATTTTTATATTACTAATTGTTTCCGACTTATTTTCCCTAATTTAATTAGGACGAATTCCCACCTTCTTTAAAATTTAAGAAATAAGATATAAGAAGTAAGAATTTTATATCTCACTTCAAACTTCCGACTTCTTATTTTCTAAGGGTTGGTAAAGCATCATTGGGCGTATCCCTCAGCTTTTCTTAATAAGTGTGTTAAAGAACGTTTAGCAAATTTACTATATTTTTTAGTTATAATTGTAGTAATTAATCAAATTTATTAACAGAACTTTATTGACGAACAATGTGTAAAATAGTATTATTGATTCTAATTTTAAATGTTTCTTTATTATTTTCTCAAAAGAAAATTAATCAAATTAATGACGTTAAATACAATATGAGAGCTCAGGAATTGGCTTGGAATAATGCTGATATTAGAGGTTTTATGAAATATTATTGGAACAGCGACAGTTTAAAATTTATTGGTAGCAAAGGAATTACCTATGGTTGGCAAAAAACGTATGATAATTACATAAAAGGTTATCCCAATAAAGAGGCTATGGGAGTATTAATATTTACCATTAAAGAAATTACTCAACTATCTAAAACAAGTATTTATGTTATTGGTCAATGGGAATTGAAAAAAGAAAAACCGACTGGAGGGTATTTTACTTTGCTTTGGAAAAAAATAAAGGGACAATGGGTTATTGTTTCGGATCACACAAGTTAAATGAGATAAGAGATTAAAGGGGTAGAAAAGACAAAAAGAACATATAATGAAATTAGAATCAGGATTATATAAACATTACAAAGGAGCTATTTACGAAGTTATTGGCATTGCTCGTCATAGCGAAACTTTAGAGGAATTGGTAGTATATAAAGCAACTTATCAATCAGATGGTGAAAATTTATGGTTGCGCCCTTTAGCTATGTTTAAAGAAACTATAATTATAGATGGAAGAGAAATGAAGCGGTTTGAAAAGGTATAAATTTGTTCTTGACCATGCTTGCCTTTAAACACAAAACTTATAACCAACTCCTCTTATTGAAAGAAAATGAACAGGCTCTTTTGGGTTGACTTCAAATAGTTTTCTAAAATTTAAAATATAATTGTCAATAGTTCTTGAAGATGAAACTTCATCTTTTGTCCAAAGTTTATCTAGTATTTCATCTCTTGAAACAACATTATTTAAATTATCAACTAGTATTTTTAATAGTGCGATTTCTCTTTTTGATAAATCTTCTTTTTTTTCTTCTCGATTTATTATTTGAAAGGTTGAAAAATTAATTTCACATTTATCAAATTTGAAAATTGAGACTTCATTCTTTTTCGGATAATTTCTTTTTAAAACATTTTGAATTCTTAATAATAATTCTTCCAAATCAAAAGGTTTTGTAATATAATCATCCGCACCCAATTTTAAACCTTCTATTTTATCCTTAACATTATTTTTTGCAGTTAAAAAAATTACCGGAATTATTATATTTAAATCTTTAAGTAGTTTGTAAATTTCTATACCTCCTAATGCAGGTAGCATGATATCTAAAAGTATTAAGTTAGGTTTAAAATTTTTAATAATTGAAATGGCATTTGCACCCGAATTACATGTTTCAGTTTCATAATTTTCAAGCTCTAAATTTAATTTTAAAGTTTGTTGAAGTGTTAATTCGTCTTCTATTATTAATATTTTAAACGACATATATTAAAAGGTGTTTTATAATTTGTTATTCGATTCAAATTTAAACACAACATTGATCTACCAAATTGGTTTAGTTGATTGTTATTTAAGTTGTTTTAAATAGAGTTGAATAGTATTTTCTAGTCCATAATATAATGCGTCACTAATAAGTGCATGGCCGACCGATACTTCTAGTAAATTTTCGGTGTGTTTTTTAAAATAAGCCAGGTTTTCTATACTTAAATCATGCCCTGCATTTACTCCTAATCCTAATTGGTTTGCTAGTTTTGATGCTTCTGTAAATGGTATAATAACGGTTTCTTTATTTGTTGGATAAAGTCTGGCGTATTCTTCTGTATATAATTCAATTCTATCAGTACCCGTAGCTTTTGCCCCTTCGATCATTTTTAAATCGGGGTCAACAAAAATAGAAGTACGAATGCCTGCTTGCTTAAATTTAGAAATAATCTCAGTTAAATAGTCTTTATTTGCAATTGTATCCCAACCATGGTCAGAAGTCAATTGATTATCGTTATCAGGAACTAATGTTACTTGTTCCGGTTTAATATCTAAAACTAAATCAATAAATTTTTGAATTTTAGGATTACCTTCAATATTAAACTCGGTTTTTAATAATGGTTTTAAATCATACACATCTTGATATCTAATGTGTCTTTCATCTGGCCGAGGGTGAACTGTTATTCCCTGCGCTCCAAATCGTTCAGCATCTTGCGCAACTTGTAATAAATTTGGTGTGTTACCTCCACGAGAATTACGAATGGTTGCTATTTTATTAATATTTACTGAAAGTTTTGTCATAAGATGTAAAAGTAATGTTTTTAAATAGTACTATAAAAAACGTTTTTCTAATTCTCCGTCAGGTATTATGCAACTATCTAATTTTCCATACCATTTGTAACGGTTTTGCGCAATATAATCATAAACGAAATTACGAATAACTGCCGGTATAATCATAAATGCAAATGCAATAGGATACAGTCCTTTTAAATATTTTGTTAACCTTAGTGCTGCTGTTGACTTAATGTACATTTTGTTTTTTTCTATAAGTACTAAGCTATTAATTTTGTTAGAATTAATCTTATAATAATTTAAAATTTCAATACCGCTATTTGATTGAAGCGAAGTGAAATATATTTCAGGATTTTTTTCGTGTTTTAAAATAAATTGAACGGAAGACTGACAGAGATTACAATAACCATCGAATAACAATATTGTTTTATTTTTAAAGTTGTTATTCATTATGGTCTTATGGCCACTGAGTAAGGATCTGATGCAACTTCAGTTTTATTAGAGAGTAATTGCATTGTGTTAATATTAAAATAACTCACAAAACCATTCCTACCACAAACCCCTGTATGATGAGGAGTTGGCCCATTGTTTAATAAATTTCTACTTGCTACAATTAAATAACCATTTGTTTCATCAATAGCTAATCCATGAGGTTGAAATCCTACTGCATAATTAATCGGTTGAAGGTTGATCATATCAATAACTGTAACAGATCCTTTTGAAGTTGATGTTGTACCTGGTTCATCTTGACAAGAAACAAATAACTTATTTCTTGCATTACTTATTGTAAATTCAAGCGGACGTTGACCCGTTGCAATAGTTTGTATTAGGTAATCTCCCGCTGTATTCATAACTCTTACTTGGTTTGATGTTTGACAAGATACAAAATACCTTAATCCATCTTGTGAAAAGACAATTTCATGAGGGTCGAGTGATGAGGTTTGGTTTGGTATGTTTCCGTCTATTGAAATCTCTTGAAACCCATTATTTAAATTAGTATCAATTTTATAAATATAGTTTCCGGTTTGGCGAGTAATGTAAATAGTATCATTAGTTTTGTTTAATGCAACACCATGCGCATCAGTAAAATTTCCACCTCCTACATTATGCAGCAATACCATATTTTCAATGTCAACTATTGCTAATCTGCTGTTGTTTGCTTGCCAACTAACGCAATAGGCTTTTTTGCTATCATCACTAATTGTGATGGTATTCCAGTTAACGTCTATTCCTAAAGTCACTTCGCCAACAAAGCTATCATCAGATGTTCTGTATTTTTGTAAAATATTATTTGCTACAAAAACAACGTACCAATATTTTCCGTCTGGCGAAACGCGAATCATATGTGGGCTTTCAGGTATGTTTGGTTTATTACCTACAGTTATATATCGCATTGGTAATTGAGTAGCAGCATCAAACACTGTTACCACGTCGCAACCTTGATTTAATACATAATATTTTTTTCTGTTAGGATTATCAGACCACATAATATTTCCATTAATATCAGGCGCACCATTATCAATCCAATCTTTAATGGTTTTCACTTCTTCTTTACTAAGAGCATTTCCATTTAAGGGCATTGTTGGATTATTGATTGGTCCAAACTCACTGTATGTATTAATAAAATAGCATAAAGATGAAAAATCACTACGATAAGGGATTATAGGTGAGCCACTACTCGAGCCTTGAAATAGAGTAGCAAATGAAGTTAAATTTAAATTTGCTGCTGCTTTATAACTAGCAGTATTATGACAACCGGAAGTTGCACATTTGTACGTAAAAATTTCACCAATTTCTGTGGGAAAATCGCCGAAAGTAGGAGGCGCAGAATCTTTTGTACAACCTATCAAAAAAACGATTAAAATAAAAATAGTAGAATATATATAACTTCTTGTTTTCATTTAAGGTAACTGTATTTCATAAATATACAAAAGTCAATTGGTATTAAAAATATAAAAAATCATATGCATGCTAATCTTAACATTTGCATATATTGCAACCCTTTTTGCCTTGCAAAATCAATATTGTGTTGTGGTATGAGCTCTGGATTTGGGTATAAACTTAATGCTTTAGTTAAACTCTCTTCTCTTAATATATGCAACATAGGATAAATAGAACGATTTGTAAAATTGGCTGCGTCATTTTCATCCTCACCGGCAAAACAATATTTAGGATGGAAACTTGCTATTTGATATACTCCATCATAGTTTTCTTTAGTTAATAATCTTTCTGCTTTTTTTACTAAATCTAAATAATCATCAAAATCATTATAGTTATTGGGGAAAATAATAAAACTTGTTTCAATTTCAGTGTCAGTTTCTAAATGATCTAATTCTTCTTTTAATGCAATTAAACTATCAGTCATGCTTGAATTTGATTTTATAACATAGCGAATGCTTTTTTTTAGAATGGCTTTAGCAGCAAATGGACAAAAATTACAATCTATCACAACAGATTTAATCCAGTTTGTGGTTTGTTCAATAATTTTTTCATTTTCAATACTCATGTTATTTTGTAATTTTATTTTCGTTTTAATATCTATGATTTTTAAGTTCTTTTTTTCTATTTCTTTAATTTACTGAGTTTCTCATTTACAAATTTAAAATTAGCCAGAAAAGTTGAACTTTTGTCAATAGCATTTTAATTTGACGATTCTATATTTAAGAATAGTAAAAAAGGCAAATTTTATTGTATTTAAGTTTGTTATTCCAACATACGGTTTATTGTATTTTTGAATTATAAAAGTAACTTGTTATGTTATTATTAATTCAAATATAAATACACAATAGAATTATTAGATATATTTTAAAACAGATATTTAAAACATGTTCATTTTTCTTTTTTATCTTATTCAATTTATAATATTTGTTTATACCTTCATTGAGTAATTATAATTTTATGATTTTTTTCGCTGAAATATTTACAGATGGATCCTGCCACACCCAACAATGCATTGGAGCATGGGCTTCGGTTATATTAATTGATAATGAGAAAGTTGTGTTGAGTGGAAAGGAATTTGAAACTACTCATAATCGTATGGAAATATTAGCGGTGATTAATTCTATAAAACACATTCAACATAATTTCTCTACTATTAAAAATATTAAAATAGTCTCTGATAGCCAATATGTCATTGGTTTAGTAGACAGGCAATCTAAATTTATTAAAAATGATTTTAAAACAAAAGCAGGTATTGATATTAGAAATGTTGATTTAGTAAAAGAGCTATTGATGCTAATTACATATATAAATGTTGAGTTTGTAAAAATAAAGGCACATCAAAAGCCAAATGAAACTATCAATTATAACATTGAAGTTGATAAGTTATCTAGACAAATTGTTCGGGATGCAGTATTGAAATTAAATCAATAATTTTTATCTTAATAATTTAAAAATAAAAAGCCCTTAAATTTTCATTTAAGGGCTTTAGAATCGAAAAGTCATTATTATTGTGATCCTGCTGGGACTCGAACCCAGGGCCCATACATTAAAAGTGTATTGCTCTACCAACTGAGCTACAGAATCATTATATTTAAGAACGTTTCTACCTTTTCGGGCTGCAAATATATAAACGATTTTATAACTAGCAAAATTTTTTTTATTTATTTATAAAATAAATTTCATTGTCTTGTTTTTACTGCCTATTAGCCTTATTTTTATAATCAATTATGAACTTTACACCTCAAATAAATTTATTAAAAGGATTTTGTACATTAAGTTTTGGTGTTTCTGCCGTTGATGCCGAATTAGTTTTTGGTAAACCTGAGGAAATTCAAGTGCTGGATGATCCTATTTTAGAAACATCTTGTACGGTTTATCACTATTGGGCATCAGGGTTTTCCTTATTTTTTGATAATAAAAATTCAATGAAATTTGGTAGCGTAGAGGTTGATAATGAAGATACATTGTTGTTTTCACAAAAATTATTTGCATTAAAAGAACAGCAATTAATTGATTTAATGAAACAAAATAAATTCACGCTTACTGATTCTGAAAAACAAGATTGGGGCGAAAAACGCTTAAGCTTTGATGAAGCCGGTTTAGATTGCTATTTTGAAAACGGTAAATTGTCCTCCGTTAATTTTGGAGTGATTGATGAACCAAATAACTTTGAATTTTTACCAAACTAGGCTAATTAGTTAATTCTACAATTTGATATTTCGACAATGCAATTACAAAATTTATAAATAAAACTAAGCACTAACAACTAATAACTTTTTAAAAATGCCAGGAACAGAATTATTTGGCGCCGAAGAGCGCAAGGAAATTGAAGATGTATTATCAACAGGAATTTTATTCCGTTTTAATCATGACGCACAACGTAATAATATTTGGAAAGCAAAAGATTTTGAAGCTGAAGCTAAAAAAATAACTGGAGCAAAACATGCATTAGCTGTTTCTAATGGCTCTGCTGCTATTTTAGCAGCTTTAGCAGCAAGTGGTATTGGTACTGGAGATGAAGTTATTTGCCCACCATTTACCTACATTGCAACTATTGAAGCAGTTTTAATGTTAGGTGCTTTACCAGTATTTGCTGAGATTGATGAAACATTATGCTTAAGCGCAGAAGGTATCAAAAAAGCAATTACTCCAAAAACAAAAGCGGTGTGTTTAGTTCACATGTGTGGCGGAAATGCTAACATGGACGAAATTATGGCAGTTGTTCAACAACATAACCTAATTTTAGTGGAAGATGCAGGTCAAGCATTTGCTGCCTCTTATAAAGGAACTGCAACAGGCTTATTTGGCAGCGCAGGTGCTTATTCTTTTGATTTCTTTAAAATTGCAACAGCAGGCGAAGGAGGTATTTTTGTAACTAATGATGAAAATATATACAAATTAGCAGATAGTTATTGTGATCATGGCCATGACCACATAGGCAATAATCGCGGTATGGAAAATCATCCAATTATTGGTTTCAATTATCGTATTTCTGAATTGCATGCTGCCATTGGTGCCGCACAAACTCGTAAAGTACCTGCAATTCGTGAATCCAATCTAAAAAATAAAGCATTTTTACAGAAAGAATTATCCAAAATTGAAGGTATTAGTTTTTCTAAACTAGGAGATAATAACGGAGACTCTGGAACCTTCTTAAATATTTTAATGCCTGATACCGAAACAGCTAAACGCACAGTTGATGAATTTAACAAAGCTGGTGTTGGTGGATTTAATTATTGGTTTACAAATATGTATCACTTTATTAACCAATGGGAACACATAAAAAATTTAAAAACTGCTGCTAAATTGCCAATTCAATTGCTAGGTGCGCCACAAGATTATAATAATTTAGTGTTACCTAAAACGCAAGAAGTTGTAGGGCGTTTAATTTCATTTGGCGTTCGTTGCACTTGGACAGAAGACGAACTAAAAACATTAGCTTCTAAAATTTCTGAATGTGCAGTAAACGCGATGAAACCTGTAAACGCTTAATAAAATATGCAACATAAAAATTTTAAAAACATTGATAAAGTAACTTACGGTCGTGGTTCTTTTACTCAATTAGCAGAAACGGTTGAACCTATTCGGAAAGAAAATAAAAACTACTTTGTTTACGTTGTCGATAATTATTTTAAAGGGAAACCTTTATCCAACAAATTGCAAAACAAACCAGAGGATTTAATTTATTACATTGATGTTGATCCTCATGAGCCTAAAACGGACCAAATAGATGCATTACGTGACGAGATTTTAGCAAAGCAAGGTTTACCGAGTGGTGTTATCGGCATTGGTGGAGGAAGTATTATGGATATTGCGAAAGCTCTTTCATTAATGTTGACTAACGAAGGTTCATCAACTTTATACCAAGGATTGAACTTAATTAAGAAGCCAGGTATTTATCATTTGGGTGTTCCAACTATTTCAGGTACAGGTGCTGAAGTATCAATGACGGCAGTATTAACAGGTCCTGAAAAAAAATTAGGTTTAAAATGTGATTGGACTGTTTTTAATCAAGTGATTTTAGATCCGGAATTAATTGCGTCTGTTCCAACAGATTGGTGGTTTTATACTGGCATGGATACATATATTCATTGCATTGAATCCGAAACGGGTATTCGTAATAATGCTTTTAGTTTAGCGTATGGCGAGCAATCGTTAAAGCTTTGCAGAGAGGTTTATTTGGGAGAAAATGCAGGACGTACTCCAGAAAATGATGATAAATTAATGGTAGCTTCCTTAATGGGAGGATTAAGTTTAACGTACAGCGAAGTAGGCGTATGCCATGCGTTAAGCTATGGTTTATCAATGGTTTTAGGAACTCGTCACTGTTATGCTAACTGTTTAATATTTCAACACTTAGGTGATATCTACTTAAAAGGACATAGCGAGTTTATGCAAATGATTGAAAAGCATAACATTGTATTACCTCAAAACTTAAGTAAAGACTGGACAGAAGAACAAATTACAGCCATGGCACAAGTTTCTTATAATTTACCATTTATGTGGAATCATGCATTTGGCGATAACTACAAGGAAATTGCAACGATGGATTATATTAAAGATTTATTTAGACGACTTTAAAAATTTTCCCGCAGATCACGCTCACGCAATAGTGTGATCATGGAATTAAATAATTAGAAAATAAACAATCAGCGCAATCTGCGAAATCAGCGGGAGCAAAAATAAAATAACATGAGCAAAAAAATAGTAAAAGTAGGAGATATTGAATGCGGAGGTAAAGAGTTATTCTTAATTTCTGGTCCTTGTG
>CANHPI010000053.1 GCA_947462425.1 Bacteroidota bacterium | reverse complement strand
GAAACTCCAGATAAACGTACAATTAGCAATGCCGCTCAACATCATGTTGATTTAACTTCTTTAAGAGCAAGACAATTTAAAGTTTCTGATTTTGAAAAGTTTGATAAAATTTATGTGATGGATAAAAGCAATATGGCTAATGTTTTAGCTTTAGCTAAAAACGAAGAACACAAAGCAAAAGTTGATTTATTGTTAAACGCTTCAAACCCAGGGACGAACTTAGAAGTACCAGATCCTTATTTTGGAGGTGAACAAGGTTTTGAAGATGTGTTTAATTTAGTTTATAAAGCTTGCCAGCATATTGCTTTTGCTTAGCTTGTTTCAAGCCTTTTTTGGTAAATAAATTTGGTATTATTCAAAAAAATTATAAAATCGTATAGAAATGAAAAAACTAACCATAATCCTATTATGTTTTTTTTATGTGAATTTATTTTCACAAATAAGTTGCATCGGCTTTAGTTCCCCAATCTGTGTTCAAACAACAACAAACGTCTATTCCTTTTCTAATTATTCTAATGGAACAGGAGGAAGTTATACTGGTGGATTTAATGTGTATAGAAATGGAACATTAGTCTATAATATATCGGGCTCTTTATCTTCATCTGCGTTTGCTAGTAGGATTATTACTGTTAATGACTCTACGGTTTTTTTAGTATACAGATATGCAGGATCTAATTATACTGAATTACAAAAAACAAATGACTATGGTGCTACTTGGCATGGGATTGGTTATGGAGACCGAACATATTTGGGTTTATATGTAGTTAATTTAAATTTTGCTTATCTTGTTACATGTCCTCTTCAAGGAAATGGGAATTCTGTAACGGTATCAAAATGTTCAGATGTTGTAGTACCTCAAAATCTTTTTATCAAAGACCTATCTTTAAATTCTGATAAGTATGTCATGGATACAATTTTGAATAATTCATCTTGTAATATTGATTCTTTAAATATTTTCATCAAAAATAATTCCGATACAATTACTTATCACATAAATAAACAATTACCATTATCTGTTTTAGACGTCAAAATAAATAATTGCGTGGGTACTACAGTTAATATACCATATGTTGCAGGAGCTACATTTAATACAGGAAATATATTTATCGCCCAATTATCAGACGATCAAGGTTCATTTATTAGTCCTGTAAATATTGGAAATATTTCTTCCATCAATTCCGGAACAATTTCTGGAGTTATACCTAGTTCAGCAACTTCTGGTAATAATTATAAAGTAAGAGTAGTAAGTTCTAATCCTTTTTATATAAGCACTGATAACGGTGCAGATATTTCTATTTATAATTCAATTCCTAATATTGTTTTTTCTGGAACAACTGTTTGCAGCGGTTCTTCAGGCGCAACTTTAACTGCTTCTGGGGCAACCTCATACACATGGAACACTGGTTCTCATGCATCATATGTAACTGTATATACACCTACAACAAACATAACTTATACCCTATCTGGAGCTAACGACTGCGGTATATCTACAGAAACTGTAAACTTAACTATTGACAATACTTGCCAAAATGTTTGGCCTGGTGATGTTGATAAAGATGGATATGTTGATAATTTAGATATACTAGAATTAGGTTTGCATTTCAATCAAAGTGGTTTTCCTAGATCGATAATAAGTAATAATTGGCAACCATATTATTGCTATAATTGGCCATTAACTCTTAGTAATGGTAAAAATTTAAACCATAGTGATTGTAACGGAGATGGTATTATTAATTATGATGATACAATAGCAATTAATAATAACTATTACCCTTCTTATCAACCAATTAATTTGGTTCAAAATCCTCAATTAACTATTATACCTGATCAGGATAGTGTAAAAAAGGGTGAGTGGGGAACTGCTTCAATATACATAGGGAGTCAATCGAATCCTATAAATTCATTACATGGCTTAGCTTTTTCTGTTAGTTTTACTAATTATTTAATTGAAACTGATAGCATATATATTGATTATTTGTACTCATTTTTAGATACAGCAAATCAAAATTTAACTTACAAGAAACAAAAATTTTCATGGGGTAAGTTAACTACAGCTTCTACTCATACAAATAATATTGATGTTGATGGATATGGTCAAATTGCTACTATTCATTATAAAATTAGATCAAATTTATCATATAATTATACACTATATCTTGAACTACATGGTGCCTTCAAAATGAGTTCTTCAGGAAATAAAACCCAATTAACTTGCGGATCATCTTCTATTTCTGCAATGGGAGCCATTGTTGGAATAAATGAAATTTTCATGGCAAACCTTTATATTTACCCCAATCCAGTTAACTCACTTTTAACAATTAACTCTAATAATATAATGCAACAAATTGAATTAGCTGATTTAACTAGTCGAGTATTATTTGTACAATCTTGCTCAAATAAAACACAGATTTTGAATTTAGAGAATTTTTCAGATGGAGTATACTTTATTACTATAACTTTTGAAAATGGCACGAAGGCATCAAAAAAAGTGATAGTTAATCATTAAAAGCATTAAAAAGGAAAATAAAAACTATCCCAACAAATTCATAGCATCTTCCTTAGTATCAGCTACTTTAAAAAGCGTATTTAATTTAGTAATAATTAATAAGTCATTTACTTTTTTACTTACATTAAAAATAACACTCTCACCCCCACTCGTGCGAGTTTTAGTTAATAATTGAATTAACACATTTAATCCGCTGCTATTCATATATTTTAAATCAGATAAATCAATAACTAATTTATTTTTACCTAATTGTAATAATTCATCTACATTTTTAATTAAATCAATTGCTTGATTTTTGTCAATCAATTCTCCTTTTAAAACTAATACTTGAATATTATTTTCTTCTGTAATGATATAATCTAAAACCATACTACTTTATGTTATCTGTAAATACATTTATTAAACTTAGGAAAAATAATCTGATTAAAAAATTCATTTGAAATAAATTAGTAATTCAAAATTTTCAATAAACATAACTTTTTAAAATTAAAGATTTATCTCAAATTATCAATTTGAGCTAAATTAAAACTCCTGATTATAAGATGTAACTTAAATTTTTAACAATTCAAAACACACTATTTTAATTTCTTGTTGCTCATAGCTTTTATAATTTTATCACGCTCGTTCTTTTCCCAATATTCTTGAATGTCTAAATTAACCATAATTACTTTTACTTTACAATTCTTATTATTATAAGCCAAATCTTGCCATTTCTTAACGTGATTCTTGTTTAATTTTCCTGTCCAAACTGTCCAATAAATTAATAAATAAAAATCTGCATCTTCAATTTTATTCAATTTATTTCCTTTTAAATCCCTACACTTATTTAATTCCGTATTTAAGTCAGCACGATCAGGTTGATTGTATTTATCATTTAAATTCAATGCCGAAATAAAATTAAAAAGCCCCGCATTACAAGATGTATCAGTTTGCCTATATTCAATATATTTTCCATTTTTATCATATATACCAGCGTCAGGAATACTTTGTCCATTTAAAACATTAAGAAAATCATTACTATTTACTGTTACGATTGTTGAATTATCTATACCATACTTGGTGGCTTTTTTAATGATTGACTTCTCATTTTCAACATCTGGATTTTTTATTCCATACATTTTCATCATTATCGGTTTACAACTATTCAATGCAAACACTGCAGCGGTAAGAATTAATAAATTCTTCATTCTCTTTATTTACTTAACTATCATTAACTATTTAACAAGTACTTTTTTATGCTCGCAAATTCCGTTTTCTTTTAATCCGCGGCACTTTGCAAAGAAATTTAACGAATGATGAAACACATCAAAATTGAGCATATCCTCCGCCATTTTTTGAATTTGCATAATACGAGGATCACAAAACTCAAATACCTTCTCGCAATCACTGCATATTAAATGATCATGTTGTTTAAACTTGTAGGCTTTTTCGAACTGCGCTAAATTTTTTCCAAACTGATGTTTTGTAACTAAACCAGCATCTAATAATAGCTCAATGTTATTATACAAAGTCGCTCTGCTTACACGATACTTTTTATTTTTCATCATCACATAAAGACCTTCTATATCAAAATGCCCATCATGTGAATAAATTTCATTTAAGATTGCAAATCGCTCTGATGTTTTTCGATGCTTATTTTTTTCAAGATAATCTGTTAATATTTTCTCTACAGCTTCTTTAGTTTCTTGTGTCATGGATTTTATATTAATTATTATCAATTCTCGTTACAGCCGTTACTCCTTTTACCTTAATTAAATTATCAATTAAATGACTTAAATGTTTAGCATCATGCACAAATACCATAATAGTTCCATCAAAAATACCATCTTCAGTATCAAAGCTAATAGAACGCATATTAATATTTAATTGACTAGAAATAACTTTAGTTATATTATTAACCAAACCCATTTCATCAGTTCCTTTAATTTTAATACCTGCTAAAAATGAAATTAAATGATCATTATTCCATTTTGCCTTTACAACTCTATAAGCATAATTAGATAATAATTTAACTGCATTTGGACAATTAACACGATGTATTTTTATGCCTTCATTAACGGTAACAAATCCAAAAACGTCGTCGCCAGGAATTGGACTACAACAGCCAGACAAGCCATAATCCAATTTTTGCATATCGTCGCCAATAACTAACATATCAGAACTACCACGAACATTTGTAACTAGTTCTTCAATTTTATTTTCTTTTTTCTTAGGCTTATGTTTTTCAGGATGTAATTTAAAATCAACAAACTCCTTAATTTCTTTAATATCAACATTTCCTAATGCAGTTCTATAAAACAATTCGCTTGATGACGGCAATTTTAAAAAGGTTACAAACTCATTTACATTTTGAATTGTATAATCTAATTTACATTTATAAAATTTCTTTTCTAAAATTTCTTTACCTCCTTCGGCAACTTTTCGTCTATTTTCTTTTAATGCGCTTTTTATTTTTGATTTAGCTCTTGCAGTTACAACATAGTTAATCCAATCATCTTTAGGAAATTGTTTATTAGACGTTAAAATCTCAACCTGATCACCACTTTTTAATTGATAACTTAAAGGAACTAATTTATGATTTACTTTAGCCCCAATACATTGCTCTCCAACTTTGGTATGAATTTCAAAAGCAAAATCTAAAGCAGTAGCCGTAAGTGGTAAATTTCTCATTTCACCTTTTGGAGTAAATAAAAATATCTCATCAGCAAATAAATTCAATTTAAAATCGTCAATAAACTCCAAAGCATTTGGATCCGGATTATCCAACATTTCACGAATACGACGTAACCAAACTTCTAAATTATTTTCCTTTTCTACTGCCGCTTCTTTATATTTCCAATGAGCTGCATATCCCATTTCTGCTAATTCGTCCATTCTAATAGTTCTAATTTGAACTTCTACCCATTTGCCTTCTGGTCCCATAACGGTTGTATGTAAACTTTCGTAACCATTACTTTTAGGAGTTGAAATCCAATCTCTTAATCTATCAGGATTGGGATGATAAAAATCTGTTATGATAGAATAAATTTTCCAACAATCCGATTTCTCTTTATCCATCGGACTATCAATTACAATCCGAATAGCAAACAAATCGTATATTTCTTCAAATGGAACTCCTTTATTTTTAATCTTATTATAAATAGAATAAATAGATTTTGGTCTGCCAAAAATTTTAAATTTAAACCCTTGTTCTTTTAAAATATCATTTAATGGATCAATAAAATTTTTAATAAATTTTTTGCGCATTGGTTCGGTTTCTTCCAATTTTTGAACAACCTCTTTATACCAATCTTCGTTTGTATATTTTAAACCTAAATCTTCTAATTCCGATTTTATAGCATTTAATCCTAACCTATGAGCTAATGGTGCGTACAAATACAACGTTTCACCTGCAATTTTCATTTGCTTATCACGCTTCATGTGATCAAGCGTGCGCATATTGTGTAATCTATCTGCTAATTTAATTAATATAACCCTTACATCTTCTGAGAGAGTTAATAGCATTTTTCTGAAATTTTCAGCTTGTATAGAAGAAGTATGATCAAATACTCCGGAAATTTTTGTTAAACCATCAATAATTTGCGAAACCTTTTCACCAAACATTCCTTTAACATCTTCTAAAGTCAAATCAGTATCTTCAACAGTGTCATGTAACAAAGCACAAACAATTGCTGTTGTTCCCAATCCAATTTCTTCAGCACAAATTTGAGCTACGGCAATTGGGTGATAAATATAAGGTTCGCCAGATTTACGGCGCATTTCTTTATGAGCTTCAACCGAAACTTCAAATGCTTTTCTAATAATCTCTTTATCTCCTTTTTCGAGACGACGTTTACATGCATTTATTAAATTTTTGTAACGAAATAATATCTCTTTTTTTTCAGCTTCTACATCAATTTCCATAACTACTGTTTATGTGTATGAAGGTAATTTTTTTTATTAAATTTATCAATAGTCTAACATAAGATATATACATTTGAGTTGATGAAAACATTTCAATATATATACTATTTTTTTAGATCACTTTATTTTAGAGGAATTGTAAATACGTTTAAACTGTTGAGTTATGAAAGTAAATATGAAAAACAACTAGGAATTACTACTCATAGCATTGTTAACCTCAATAATTTAACGTTGGCAGGAGAAAGTTCTGACCAAAACCATCATTACCAAGGTGCTAGTTATTATATTTTATTTTCAATGTTCAATAAATTACCAAAAGAAACTCAGGCATTTTCTTTAATAGATTATGGTTGTGGTAAAGGCCGGGCGTTATTTGTTGCTGAACAATGTGGGTTTACTAAATTAATTGGGGTGGATATTGCCAAAGAACTAATTGATGACGCTATTGCAAATAAATTAGTTTACAAGAAAAAAAATACGGAAAGTGAAATAATTTTTTTGTTTAATGATGCTACTAAGTATCAAATACCAATTGATGCATGTGTATTTTACTTTTTTAATCCTTTTGGAGAAAGTATTTTATTACAAGTAATTAATGCGATTAAAGAAAGTGTGAAACAACACCCAAGAAAAATATTTTGTATGTATTTAAACCCAAAACATAAAACCGCTTTCGAGGAAAATGGTTTTAAAGTGTTTTATACAGAAAAAAATAATAGGTATTTAGAAGGTATTATTTATTATATATAAATTTTTATTTTGTCAAATCTAGAGGAGCAAAGATGTCATTCAAACAAATACTTATTCGCAACTTTGCAAGAACTGACAACAATTACTTATCTAAAATATCTTTAATATTAGGGCGGAAATATAAATTACTTTTTAAAATTTTACCATCTTCTCTAAAAATGGGTTGCCCTTGTTCATCTAATTTACTCATATTGCTACGTTGTATTTCGTCAAACACTTCTTCTATTTTATGTTGTAAACCATGTTTTAAAATGGTTCCAAATAATATATACAACTGATCTCCTAAGGCATCTGCAATCTCAACAATATCGCCTTTTTTGCAGGCATCTAAATACTCTTCATTTTCTTCTTTAATTAAGTTATAACGTAATGTGTAATCGCGTTCATTAATTAAGGTAATGGAATCTGCATTACCAATTTGAAAGGTTTCATGAAAATGATGAACATGCATTATTTTACTTAATAAATCTTTTCTAGTTTCCATTATTCTATAAATTCAAATTATTTTTTAGCTTTTTTAGCATTATACTCATCGTTGATGCCTTTTAAAACTTCAGGAGTAATATCTAATTTAGGATTAGTTAGCAGAATTGTTGGCATTAAATCTGAATAAGATAAGATATAATCAAATCTTCCGTTATTAATTTTCAATAAATAATCTTTCACACTTTTATTTAATTCCATGTTTTTTTCTTCCAGCTCAACGCCTAAATTTTGTAATTGTAATTCTTTATTAGCTAACTCTTGTTGTTGTCTTTCTAAACTAGTTTGTTGTTTTTGTAATTCAGATTGAGGAGCAACTCCAGCTTGAGCAGATTGTTGAAACGCTTCGTATTCCTGCTGAAATTTAGCTGTCATACTTTGCATTTGAGCTTCTAAAGTAGATTTTTTACTTCGTATTACTTTTGTGAAATCAGCAATATAATCGTAATGTTCATTTATACTATCCGTGTTAACATAAGCGATTTTAGCATCTCCTAAATTTGTGGAACTTGCAACAATTGTAGGTTTAACATCAACACCAGTGGATGATGATTCAATCGATGTTCCCGCATTTTTTAATGCATGAACTTGATAAAATAAAATTGCAATTGCAATAGCTAAAACGCCATTTAAAATTAGAGAAAGGTTTTTCATTTTTGTTTTTTTTAATTATAATGTAAATATAAAAAATAGGGCGTTACAAATAGTGCTATTTTACAATTTTTAGTAACGTATTAAAGATTATTTTAAGGTCCAGTAAAAAACTTTGCTCTTTAATATAGGTGCGATTTAATGCCAGTTTTTGTGGCATAACTTCATTAATATATGTTTCTTCTGGATTTGAAGATTTTGACAATAATTCGTTTTCATCAAAAAATTCTAATGATGCAAAATCAGTAATACCAGGCTTTACAAATAATACTTGCTGCTGTTCCGGATTATATAAATCAACATATTTGCGCACCTCTGGACGAGGACCAACCAAGCTCATACTTCCAAAAAATACATTAAATAATTGAGGTAATTCGTCTAATTTATATTTACGCAAATAGTATCCAACACTTGTTACACGAGGATCGCGACCGCCAACAGTTAATAAGCCTTTTTTATCTGAGTCTTTGACCATAGTTCTAAACTTAAATAGTTTAAAATCTTTACCATTTTTTCCTACTCTAGTTTGAAGATAAAATATGGGAAATCCACAAGTTACAATCATTAAAGCACCAATGATAAGTAAGAATGGAAGTAAAATAACTATTCCAATAAATGAAGCAACTATGTCGAAAAGGCGTTTTATCAATTTACTATTTATTTATGAATGTGAAATAAAAATATGACTTTTAATTAGTAGTGTTTGCGTGAGGGATTGAAGCGCAAATCCTTTTTGAGGTACGAAAAAAGATTGAAGCGTAAAGCCCGACCCGTAGGGGCACGCCCTAATTTTTCAAAATCTTATATACTGAATTAATAACCACATGAATGACTGTTTGAGCTTGTTCTTCAGTTAAATTATAAAATACTGGCAATGAGATTTCACGGCTAAAATTATCGTAAGTAACTGGATAGTTTTTTATGTCATATCCTAAATTCTTATAAAAAGTCATTGCGGGAACTGGAATAAAATGTACATTAACAGATACATCACAATCAAAAATTTCTTTCATGATGGCGTCACGTTGCACTTCTGTAATTCCTTTTATTCTTAATGGATATAAATGAAAACATCCATTTTTAGTATCTGTAATATGAGTAGGAATTTGAAAGCGATCATCTTTTGAGAAAGCTTGATTATACCAATCGAATATTTGCTTACGCTTTAATTGGGTATCATTATCATAACGTTCTAATTCTATAAGACCAATAGCAGCTGATAAATCAGTCATATTACATTTGTATCCAGCTTCAACAATATCATATTTCCAATTCCCTTTTTGGGTTTTAGCCAAGGCATCTTTATTTTGACCATGAAGTGTATACATACACAAATATTTATAAATTTCTTCGTTATCAAAAGGAGCCTGGAAATTTAAAGCAACAGCGCCACCTTCGGCAGTAGTTAAATTTTTGACAGCATGAAAAGAAAACACTGAAACATCAGCTAACGATCCACATTTTTTATTGTTATAAGTTGCGCCAAAAGAATGCGCAGAATCTGACAACACCATAATTCTACCAAGCAATTCCTGATTTTTAGAATTTGGTTTAAATTGCAATTTATGTTTAATAACTAACGCATTAATTTCATCATAATCACAAGGAAAACCAGCAAAATCAACCGGCATAATTACTTTTGTTTTTTCATTAATTGCTTTTTCAATATTAGAAACATTTATATTAAAGTCATCTACATTTACATCTACAAATACTGGTTTTGCGCCGCAATGAATAACAACGTTAGCTGTTGCAGAATATGTATAAGCCGGTAAAATAACCTCGTCGCCTGCTCCTACTCCAAACCAACGCAACATGATTTCTAAACCTGCAGTTGCAGAATTTAAACAAAGGGTGGATTTATTTCCACAATAAACTGTCAACTTTTTCTCAAAATCTTTAGTTCGCGGCCCTGTTGTAATCCATCCTGATTTTAGTGCAGCGGTTACTTCAGCAATAATTTTATCATCTATTCGTGGTGGGGAAAAAGGTATCATACCTAAAATTTTTATTGGTTAGTCATAATTTTTTTTGATAGTTGATTTAAATTATATTTTAAAAGTAAACATAAAAAAAATACAAAGAAAATAAATCCAGCTTGAGCCTGAAGCATTGATTCTACTAAAAAATTAAAAAAAATTAAAATGCTAAATAAGACTAGTATATAATTCTTTTTAACAAACCCATAAATTAATGTTCCAATGGTTATTAATAACAAAAGTAAAAATCCAATTATACCCGTTCCTATAAACGTTTGCAGAAATTGATTATGGGCATTTAATTTTTTTATGAGAGCTCCAGTTAAACCATCTTTTTTGTATGCTTCAATTAACTTATCATTTGCATCACCGGCTGTAGTTCCTAACCAAAAATTATCTTTAATCAATTTCACAGATTCTTGCCAAATTAAAATTCTAACCGCTGTACTTTCCGCATCTGTTTTATCAATTTTTTCGACAGAAGTTGTTACTTTAAAAGCTATTTTAATTCTTTCAAAAGGAGTTGGAAAAATTTTATAAGCTGCGGCAATTGATACAAAAAGACCTATAACTAAACTCATAATAACTTTTTTGTAACCCTTATTATACAAGATAACACAAAATGTTAATGGTAACAGTAAAAATGCTGTAATTAAGCCCATTTTAGAAGAACATAAAAAGATTGATGTTAAAATTATAATCGACATAAAACCTAATTTTATATTTAACTGAGACAAATGAGCTAACCATTTTGGATAAAACAGCATCACAATTAATTGAGCAAAAACTAAATACATAGCAAAATAACTGGGATGTAAAAAGTAGTTAAAATCAGAATAAAAAAAAGCATTGACATTTTCAAAAAAGTATAAATAAAAGGCTCTAAAAAAACATATTACAGCTGATAAAATACATCCTGAAACAAATGAAATAACTATTTTTTTTATCTTAATATCATTAAATTGAGATGAGAAAATTAAAATTGGGAATGCTAAAAAACCTAATTTAATTTCTATGGCATTTAATGCGTCTGATTTATCTTCAGAAAATAAATAGCCCAATGCATGTATTAAAAAGAAAACTAATAACGCATAAAACCATTTACTATTAAAAATAGTTTTAAATCCTTGCTTTATATTATCAAAAGCAAAAAAAGAAATCATCCAGATTATAATTAAAAACGCATGGTTAATACCGAATGGCAATAAAAATGCAATAAGTAGTGGTAAATTAAAACCTAACTGAAGATATATGTTTTTAAGTTTTACTAACATGATTTACCGAGATAAACTTTCGTTTTTTTTGATAGATTTTTTAAGAAAAATAAAGTCGAAAATTCCCTTTAAATAACCCAAACCATAACTGAAATGAAGTATAAAAAATGTAT
>CANHPI010000052.1 GCA_947462425.1 Bacteroidota bacterium | reverse complement strand
CATTAATTCTGTTTTAAATCAGAGTTTTAATGATTTTGAAATAATTGTCGTTAACGATGGGTCAACAGATGATGGCTGTAACAGAGTGAATGATTTTTCAAATCCTAAAATCACTTTAGTACACCAAAAGAATAGTGGAGTAAGTGCTGCAAGAAATAAAGGTATAGAAATAGGCAAAGGTGAATATTTTGCTTTTTTAGATGCAGATGATGAATGGGATGAGTTTTTTTTGGAAAAACTAATCCATTTAACAAAAAAATATCCAAATGCCGGAATATATACATCAGGTTATAGAATGGTTTTTCCAAGTGGATCAAACGTTGAGATAACACTTATTGAAAAATTAAATAAAAAAGAAACATTACTAGTGTCAGATTATTTCCATAAAGCTAATGGGGGGGCATTTATACAAACAAGTGGTGTTATGATACCAAGAAATGTAATTAAAGATTTAGGCCCTTTTATTGTTGGGAAACAATGGGGTGAAGATGTAGAGATGTGGGCTCGTATTGGATTAAAATATGACATTGCTTATAATACTAATATTTTGTTTACTTACCATCAAACTATAATTGATAAAAAACCAAGACTTAGCGAATTTCCTAAGTATCAACTGCATTTGTTAATGCTAGAAAATCAAATCAAATCAAATACAAATATAGTTCAACTTGACCAAGTCAAAAATTATATTGCAACACAATACTTAAGATCTATCCAATGGTTTGTATTAAATGCTAATAAAGAAGTAACATTAGGATTTATTAAAAACAATAATATAAATCATTGGAATCCATTATTATCGTATATTATAAGTTTTCCAATTGTTTGGCAATCTTTTCAATTCTATTGTTACTGTTATAAAATTAAGAGTTCCAGAAAGTTTTTGTCAATTATAGGAGGATATAGAAAAGAAAAGGGAGTTTTATTTAATTTGGTAAAAAAATCATAAATATGATTTTAGAAATAATTATGATATGATTTCATTTAAAATCCAATTTTGGATAATTTGTTTTTTATTCGTTTTTTATTTATTCAATTTTTTTATATTACAAAAATCGAAGTCAATATTAAATATAGGATTTTGGCTGGTATTTACTACTTTTATTTACTCAGTTTATCCAATTATAAATTATTATTTTGGAGGTTTTGAATTTGGGATTTTATCCGATAATAGATTAGCAAATTCAAATATTTCTGAAAATAGTATTAGTACTTTTTATACTTATTATTTAGTGTATTTTTCAACTTTGACGCTATCAATAATTTTATTAAAATTTAAGGAGATTAAAAATAGCACTAAAATAATTATACCTAAAGACCATATAAATTATTTTTTAATAGCATATTTTTTTTTTCAATTTTCTTTATTTCTAATTTATAAATTTTACAACATTGATTTCAGTAGAAGTCAGCATAATGAAGAATCCATAGAGGCTAATATATCAGCTTTTTCTGGAGCTCCTTATTTTATTGTTCAAATAGCATCTAAAATTAATGGTGTTTTATCTCTATGTAAAATATCTATTTTAATTTATTTGACGTTAAATTTTCAAAAATATAAGAAAATAATCTTTTTTTTTCTAATAGCAGAAGTTGCATCATTGTTCATTAACCTTGGTTCTAGAACAAGTCTTTTCAATTTACTATTTGTTTTTTATCTTGTTTACCAACAATTTGTATATAAAATAAAGTTAAAAAAAATTTTGATTTACTTTTTTGCAGCTTTTATTTTTTTTAATATTCTGGGTTATATTAGATCAATTTCAAGTGATGATGTAAATCAATTAGATTCGAATTCAATTATTACAATAGGCTTGACAGTAAATAATGAATTTCAAGCTCTTTTTGCAACAGGATATGAGATGTATGGTTTAGTAAAATCAGGTATCAACTTCCCTACAGTACTTTATTTTAATGATATAATTACGATACTACCACCTTCTCAAGTATTACCTTTTCAGAAAATTGAAGCTTCTGAATGGTATTTAGTCCATCAGGGTTATAAAGATTCAGGCACAGGATTTATGTGGGGAGTAATTAGTCAATCACTAATTGGCTTTGGTTACTTTGAATTAGTTATTAGAGCTTTATTTCTAGCATTTTTAGCAAAATATTTTCATAATAAAATAAGAGTAAATAGTATTCATTTTTATCAATTACTTTTTTATGTTTTTATTTGTTTAAAAGCATATTACACATTTAGAAACACAACTTTAGGATTTCTACCTTTTGTAGTTTATGAGTTTATAGTGTTCTTATTTATAATTTTCATAATAGAATTGTTATTAAAACAAAAAGTTAAATTAAATCAATACAAAATATGAATTCAGACTATGATTATTTAATTGTCGGTGCCGGTTTTTATGGGGCAATTTGTGCATATGAACTTAAAAAAGCGGGTTATAGCGTTTTAGTAATTGACTCGCGTAGCCATATTGGAGGAAATTGTTATACTGAAAATAAAGACGGCATAAATATGCAAATTTATGGTGCTCATATTTTTCATACTTCAAATAAAGAAATTTGGGATTGGATTAATCAATTTGCTGAATTTAATTCTTATAGGCATCATGTTTTAGCTAATTATAAAGATGAGATTTTTTCACTACCGTTTAGTATGTTTACTTTTAATAAACTTTGGGGAGTAAATAGCCCAGATGAAGCAAAAAGTATCATTAATGAACAATCTTTACAAATTGAAAATCCTTCAAATTTAGAAGAGCAGGCTTTGAAATTTGTTGGTAAAGATGTGTACGATAAATTAATTAAAGGTTATACAACTAAGCAATGGATGAAAGATCCTAAGGAATTACCAAAGGAAATTATAAAACGACTACCAATCAGATTTACTTGGGATAATAATTATTTTTTTGACAAATATCAAGGAATTCCTATTGGAGGATATACCCAGATATTTGAAAAATTGCTTGAAGGAATAGAAGTGCAGTTAAATACTGATTTTTTTCATGCTAAATTTCCAAACTATAGAAAAGTAATATATACTGGTCCAATAGACAAATATTTTAATTATAAGTATGGTAAACTAGAATATAAAACAGTTAGATTTGAACATCAACATCTTAATACAAAAAATTATCAAGGAGTTGCTGTGATGAATTATACAGATTCAAACATCCCATTTACAAGAATTATTGAACATAAACATTTTGAATCCCCTGACACTGATTCTACTTGGATTACTCATGAATACCCCCAAGAATATGTTGCAGAACAAACGGAGCCATATTATCCAGTAAATGATAATTTGAATAATAATATATTTTCAGAGTATAAAGCTGAAGCGTTAAAGATTAAAGATAATGTAAAATTTGGAGGTAGATTGGGTGAATATAAATATTATGACATGCATCAAGTTATTGAATCCGCATTGACATTTATTAAAAGTGAAATTGATGGAATTTAATATAAAAAGAACAAAAACTAGTGTAAGATTTCAAAATTGGGATAATTTTTTAGAAGAGAGATTAGAATTTCCTAAAAAATCCAATAAAGTCCTTGTATTTGTTACTTTCAATTTAGTATCTGAAGCAAAAAAACTATTATCCTACTTAGAAAATCAAAAAACAGAATTTGATATTCTTGTTGTTGACAATCACAGTGAAGTTAAATTTTGGGATGAATTAAAGTCATTTAATCATAAAATTAATTTGATAAGAACTTCTGATAATATTGGTGGAAGTGGAGGGTATGCAATCGCACTAGAGTGGAGTATACAACGTGAATATGAATATATACTTGTAACAGAAGATGATGCGTTCCCTCAACAACCATATTTAGTTGATGAAATGTTTTTTAATGCATCAAAGGAAACGTTTGTAACTATTAGATATAAAAACGAAAATTCCGCCTCTTTTTCATTTCATTTCACAATATATCCACTAGAGTTGATAAAAAAAATTGGGGTTCCTGACCCAAGTTTTTTTATGATCCAGGATGATTTAGAATTTCTTAAAAGACAAAAAATAGGAAACAAACAACTCAATATTGTTGAAAATAATTTGATTAATTTTGAATATACACATCCAACATATAAGGCAAAAAAAAATATTTGGACTGAATATTTTGATTCAAGAAATGGACTATATGTAGACCAAGTTCATTCGAGTTTAATTCGCCAATTAATTAACTTTTCAATAAAAATACCATATTGTTGGTCTAGAGTATTTTACGATTTTAATTTTTCATCGCTTAAATCCATCCATTTTGCTCTATTTGATTTTGTTTTCAATAATAAGTCATTTGTTCTAAATAATAAAAGAAGACAACAAATCCAAGGTTTTGAATTATCTTTAATTAACCAATTAAATCCTTCAGAATTATTAAGTCTTAATGAAATATTAGAACAAAATCACACATTAAATTATTCTTCATACATAAAAAAGAAAATCAATAAAAAAACAAGCTATAAAGATATTATAATGTCATTTATTATAGCACCTAAAAGTGTATTAGCTGGTAATTATTTAACTTTGTCACATCCGATATTCATGTTGTCTGATGAGGTAATTTTTGTGGAAAGTATCATCGAACTTAATAATGAAGAAGATAAATATGTAACTGTTAAATGGACAAATAATAAACGTTTTAGAAAGTTAAGATTGTTAATTACAGTTTTAATTTCTTTCATAAATATTTTAGTATTAGTTCCAATTATTGCTTTAAAAAGAATTACCATTAAATATTTATATAATAACATATCGTAAATTGAAAATTTTATTTTGTATTTCTTCTTTGACGGGTGGAGGGGCAGAAAATCAGCTTTATTATCTATCAACAGAACTTTCAAAAATCGGTCATGAAGTTCATGTTTTTTACATTTGGGATAACTCAAATATTAAAAAGAATTGGGGTCCGGTTAATTTGCATAAAAGTAATGCGAAATCTAATTATAGTCCAAAAATATTCATCGATTTTTTCAAACTAATAAATACTTATAATTTCGATATTGTTCAATCTTGGGTTGTCCAAATGGATATTATTTCAGGTTTTTTTGTTTTATTTTTTAAATTTAAATGGATAATAAGAGAACCCTCATCATCAAAGAATTATAATTCTTCTTTCAAAAATAAGTTGAGAGTATTTTTATCTCAAAAAGCCGCAGTTATTGTAAGCAATTCCATTCAAGGTAAATTATATTGGGAATCAAAAAATAAACCAACTATTAAAAGAATTATTTTAAATGGTATTCCTTATGAAAAAATTGAAGATGTAATTAGTAATTCTAAAGATTTTAATTTTTCATTTAAAGATTATATTTTATATGTTGGTCGTCTTGTAGATGATGGAACAGCAAAAAAGAATATTTCAAAACTTATATTAGCATTTAATCAAGTTAATAAACCAAAAAAAAAATTAAAATTATTAATTGTTGGCGATGGTAAAGATTTGAATAAATTTCAATTAATAGTTCAACAATTAAAAATTGAGGAATCAGTATTTTTTTTAGGGCATCAGAAAAGTGAATCAGTTTATCAACTGATGAAGAATTCTATGTTGTTTGTTTCACTGAGTGAATTTGAGGGTTGCCCCAATACAGTACTTGAAGCTTTGTATACTTGTGATAGATTACTGTTGTCTAATATTGATGAGCACTTATCTATTTTCCCAAATTCAATTGATAATCTTTTTGTTGATCCAAATAATGTAGATGAAATAGTTGATAAAATGATTGTATTAATAGAAAGCCCACCTAAAAAAAACAGTTATTCAGAGTTAACAAAAAGGTATAGAACCGAGAGAATGGTATCCGATTATGCTTCATTATATAGGGAGTTATTAATAAATAATTTAGATAAATAAAATAAGATATGTGTGGAATATTAGCTTGTATTAATTACAACACAAATAAAATAACTAATAATATTGATGAAGCAACTAGTTTTCTAAAAAAAAGAGGCCCTGACTTTACTGGTAAATTTCAATTTCAATTATATAATTCAAATATTACATTTGTTCATACTAGACTATCAATAATAGATTTATCAGAAGCAGCAAATCAACCATTTAAAAGTGTTGATGGAAAATGGTCAATAGTTTTTAATGGAGAAATTTATAATTACCAAGAATTAAAAAAAGAATTAATCGTTTTAGGATATAAATTTGTATCAAATTCAGATACAGAAGTAATTATTAATTCCTTTGACAAATGGGGGATTCAATGTCTTGACAAGTTTATTGGGATGTTTTCATTTGTTATTTGTAATCATTTGAATGGAAATGTGTTTATTGTTCGAGATAGAACAGGTGTTAAACCTCTTTATTATGAATATAATGAATCAGGAATTAATATATCTTCAGATTTAAACACACTAATGAAACTCTCGGGAAAAACAAAGGAAGATGTTAATTATTCTGCAATTCCATTATTTTTGAAGTATGGATATTTAAGTAGTTCTAATAATTTTATAAAAGGAATTAATAAATTAGAACCCGGTTCATATATTAATTACAACATAAAAGACAATAATTTTCAAATTAAAAAATATTGGAATTCTTTAATTCCATTTCAAAACAAAATTATAAAGCACCAATCGGATGTTGAAGTATTATCAGATTTAGAAAAACTATTAGTTTCTGCCTGTGAATACCGAATGGTATCGGATGTTCCAGTCGGTGTTTTTTTAAGTGGAGGGTATGATAGTAGTTTAGTAACTGCATTACTTGCAAAATCAGGTAAATATAATCTAAATACATTTTCAATAGGTTTTGAAAATTCAGAATATGATGAATCTGAATATGCAAAAAGTGTAGCGAACCATCTTGGTGTTAATTTCAACAAATATATCTGTACTGAGTCTGATGCGATAAGTATAATACCAAATTTAGTAGAAGTTTATGACGAACCTTTTGGTGATAGTTCTGCAATACCCACATTATTAGTAAGTAAATTAGCTTCAAATGATGTTAAAGTAGTTTTATCAGCTGATGGTGGAGATGAAGTTTTTGGGGGGTATTCAAAATATTCAACATCATTGAATAATTATTATTCATTAAAAAAAGTTCCCGAATTTATTAAAAAAAGTATTAATAAAGTTCCTAAAACACTTTTACATAAACCTGTATCATTTTTGGCTGGTAAAAATCTTAATGAAACTCATATGCTTAAATTTGATGCTCTTTTGACATCAAAAAATGTATTAGAGTTTAATGATATTATGGGTAGTCTTAATTATTCTTTTGTTTACAAAGAATCGTTTAAAAAACAAAGTGAAAAATCATTTCTCGATGAAATGAGATTTAATGATATATCTGATTTTGGTGCTTTAAATTCGATGTTAGTATATGATTATATGGTTTATTTAGAAGCTGATATACTTCGAAAAGTAGATCGTGCTACTATGTATCATTCAATAGAAGGAAGAGAACCTTTGTTGGATCACAGAGTATATGAATATATGGCTAATTTACCTGACGATTTTAAAATTAGAAATAATATTCAAAAATATATTTTAAAGGAATTAACGCATAAATATATTCCTAAAAATCTAATGGATAGACCGAAAAAAGGATTCAGTTTACCTTTAAATGAATGGTGTCATAAGAATAAAGAACTAAAACAACTTTTTTTTGACACCCTTAATGAAAATTCCATTAATAAGTTATCTATATTTAAAGTAGGTGAGATTGAATTGTTGAAAAATAAATTTCTTCAAGATGGGACTTCACACTTTAATTTTTTGTGGTATCTTTTCAACTATATTAGATGGTATGAGGCACATTTTGATTAATTATAAATGTTGTTTAGTATGGAAAACCACATAAAATACAAGATACTATTTGTAGTACATGGATATAAGCCTGCTTATAAGATTGGTGGTCCGATACATTCAGTTTCTGCTTTAGCTGAAAACTTAGTATCTCAGGGGCATAAAGTAATTGTTTTTACAACTGATTCTAATCAAGATGAAAAATTAAATGTAATAAAGAATGAACCATTGATGGTTGATGGTGTTGAGGTATGGTATTTCGAGACTGAAAATATATTTCAAAATAAGATTTTTAAATTAATACCATATTTATCAAAATCAATAGGATATTTATATTCACCATTAATGAAGAGTAATTTAAATAAAATTATTCCAAAAATTGACATTGTTCACACACATTTACCTTTTATTTATCCAACATATATTGCAAGTAGATTAGCAAAAATACATAATAAGCCTCTTTTGTATCATCAAAGAGGTGTTCTTTCAAAAAATGCTTTAGGATTTCGTTCATTTAAAAAGAAAATTTACATTAGTTTAATTGAGAAAAAAATTATTCAGAATTCAAGTTGTTTAATTGCATTAACTAAATATGAATTTGATACTTTTAAAAAATTTTCTCTAAAAAAACAAAGAATTAGTATTATTCCTAATGGAATTGACACAAAAAAATTTATTTTAGAGGATACAAATTATTCTGATTTCAATATAAATGATTCACATATAGTAATTCTATTTCTAGGTAGGTTACATCCATCTAAAGGTGCAGATTTGTTATTATCTGCATTTATGAAAGCTAAATTAAAAAATGATAATTTAAGACTTGTAATGGCAGGTCCTGATGAATTTGGATTGATAAATAAATTTCATCAAACAATTATAGATAATAATTTTCAGGAGTACGTTATTTTTCCGGGTATGGTTCTTGGTGATGAAAAGAAAAAATTATTGGCACGAGCTGATTTGTTTGTATTGCCTTCATTTTCTGAAGGTTTTTCAATGGCAATTTTAGAAGCTTTAGCTAGTTCAACCGCTGTTTTAATTTCACCACAATGTAATTTTAATGAAATACAAGATGTTGATGCAGGAATTGTAATTTCAAACGATATAGAGTTAATTAGTGATAAAATCACTGAAATGACAAATGATCTTTATAAATTAAAACAAATGGGGCAAAACGGCAAAGAGTTTGTTTCAAAAAACTATGATTGGAAAAAAATTTCAGGCAAGTTTATTGAACTTTATAAAACTATTGTAAAATTATAATTAATTTAATGAAAATAGCTATAACAGGTGGATCAGGTTTTATTGGGACAAATCTCGTGGAGTATTTTGTTAACTTAGGTTATAATGTAATAAATATAGATATTGCTAAACCGAAAAATAGAGATTATGATAAAAATTGGATTCAATTAGATATATTAAATTTTGATTTATTTTCCAACAAACTTAAAGAATTTAATCCAAACTATGTTATTCATCTTGCAGCCAGAACAGATCTAGATGAAAAAAAAAATATAAACGGTTATGATGCTAATATTCAAGGGGTTGATAATTTAATGAATATTTGTTCTGAATTAAAAGATTTAAATAGAATTATAGTAGCTTCATCCATGCTCGTTTGTAAATTAGGTTATATTCCAACGAATGGTTTTGATTACTGTCCTAATACTATTTATGGAGAAAGTAAAGTACTTACAGAAAAAATAGTTAGAAGATTTGATAAAATCGATTGGATCTTGATTAGACCCACTTCAATATGGGGTCCATGGTTTGGCGCTCCATATAATAATTTTTTTCGATTAGTAAGAAGTTCTAAATATTTAAACTTAAGTAAAAAACGTGCAGCAATTAAAACATACGGTTATGTAAAAAATACATGTATTCAAATTCATTCTTTGATGTTATGTAAAGACAAAAATGTTATTCATGATTATTTTTATCTAGGTGATGCACCTCCGATAAACATTTCTGATTGGGCTGACCTAATTTGTGAATGTGAAAACAAAAAAACACCAATAGTAATTTCTTCAATTATTTTTAAAATTGCTGGATTTGTTGGGGATATTTTACAAAGAGTAGGTATACGTTTTCCAATGTCAAGTTTTCGGTTTAATAATATGACAACAAATCAAATTATTGATTTAAGTAAAACACTAAAAATTGTAGTACAAAATGGAGGTAATGATTCTCATAACAATCTATATTTAAACACAAAAGAAACTATAAATTGGTTAAATAAAAATAAATAAAATGAAAAAAGCAATAATTTTAGGAGGAGGAGGTTTCATAGGAGGTCACTTAGGTAAGAAGTTAATGGAACTTGGTTATCACGTTAGAATAGCTGACATAAAAAATCATGAATACTTTGATCATTCAGAGATTTGTCATGAATTTATTAAATGTGATTTAACAGACCCAAGGGCAGTTGAGTTAGTGATATCAGAAGATTGTGATGAACTTTATCAACTAGCCGCTGATATGGGAGGAGCTGGATATATTTTTACTGGAAATAACGATGCGAATGTGATGCATGGTTCTGCAATGATAAATTTAAATGTTGTAAATGAATGTGTGAAGAAAAAGGTTAAAAAAGTTTTTTATTCTTCATCTGCATGTATGTATCCTGAGCACAATCAATTAGATCCTAATAATCCGAATTGTGAAGAATCATCTGCATATCCAGCCAATCCTGATTCTGAATATGGTTGGGAAAAATTATTTAGTGAACGTTTATATTTAGCTTTCAATAGAAATTATAATCTAAATGTTCGCGTAGCTCGTTTTCACAATATTTTTGGACCACAAGGTACATGGAAAGATGGTAAAGAAAAAGCACCTGCTGCAATGTGTAGGAAAGCAGCTGAAACTCCAAATGGTGGTGCTTTTGAAGTGTGGGGAGATGGCCTACAGACTAGAAGTTTTCTGTATGTGAGTGAATGTGTTGAAGCAGTATTGAAATTGATGGAAAGTGATTTTGTAGGTCCTGTAAATATTGGTTCAGAAGAAATGGTTACCATCAATCAATTAGCTCAAATGGCTATTGAAATTTCTGGGAAGGATATCAAAATCAATAATTTAGGGGGTCAAGATTTTATAGACAAATATGGCTTTTCATGTCCAATGGGAGTTAGAGGAAGAAATTCGGATAACAAGTTATATCGACAAAAAATAGGTTGGGAAGTTTCTCAGCCATTATTAGATGGAATGAAAACAACTTATGCTTGGATTAACCAACAAGTTGAAAACAAATAAAATAATTAATTGTATTGAAAATTTTAATTATAACACAAGTTTTTTACCCTGATACAGTATCGGTATCACAGCATATATCTGATCTTGCAATTAGATTGTTAAATGAAGGAAATGAAGTAACAGTATATACTAGTTGTTATCCTTACGAAGAAAAGTCTATACGCTATAAAAAGATTGAAAATTATTCAGGTATTAAAATTTATAGATTGAAGCAAACATCTTTAGGCAAAGGAAGTACAATTGCAAGACTTATTGATTTTTCAACATTTTATCTTTCTATTTCAAAGAAATTGTTTTTTATAAAACAAAATGAGTTTGATATTATTATTGGCACTACCGTTCCTCCTTTGTTATCATTTGTTGGAGTAATTATTTCAAAAATGAAAGGAATTGCATTTCACTATTGGGTAATGGATCTTCAGCCTGAATTATCAATATCGTCAGGTCTAATAAAGAAAGGGTCTTTTTCAGCTAAGTTTTTTACAAGACTAGGGAATTATATTATTAGTAAGTCAAAATCTATTATTTCACTTGATCGTTTTATGACTGAATACTTATATTCAAGAGGCGCTAAAAAAGGAATAATTAATACAATTCCCGTTTGGCCAGTAATGGATAAAAGATATGAAGGTGAAAGATTAACAAATCCCTTTAGATTGGAAAATTCCTTCGGTGATAAAGTAGTAATTATGTACTCCGGTAATCATGCATTCGTTCACCAACTAGACACGCTACT
>CANHPI010000051.1 GCA_947462425.1 Bacteroidota bacterium | reverse complement strand
CCAAAAGCGAAAAAGAAACCGAACAAAAATCAACTGCAAGTATTATTACAAAAACAAAACAAGAAACGAGTCCGCAAAGTGAACAGGAAAAATTACGGACTTACGTTATCAAACAACTCACGGAATTTTTGAACGGATTAGATGATGGCGCTTTACGACTTTATTTTGAAATCATACAACTAATAGGTAAAGACCAAAACAAATTGCAACACGTTTATATGGCATTAAAACAGTCGAGTAAACAAACGGCAACAACACCAGCAGAAACAAAAAGTACAGTATCTACAAAAGAAACTGAAGAAGCAACAAATAGCGAACCTGATTTAAAAGATAGTTCATAAACTTAAAACCATGATACACGAAATTACCATAGGCATTGAGGCTCAAACAGAGCAACAAGCCGTAGAGTTGGCGAAAGCCTTAATTGAAATAAAAAACAATTTGTCGGATGTCGATTTAAAAGATTTAGCAAAACTTTTAAAAACAAATCCAACGATTGTAAAAACAGCAAAAAAATTATTAGGCTAGGGAGTTGGAATCTCCAATGATGACTATTCTTTCAATTTGCTGTTTATCTGAATTATGTGCAGAATAAATAGAATAACTGGAATGTCCAACTGCCTCAGTGATAGCAATATTTAACGCTGTCTCTAGCCTAGTATAAAATGTTGGGTCACCCAAATCAATATAGCCATTTGGTACATACATGAATCTTAAAACTTTAAGAGTAGGTGTTTCTGATAGAACAACTTTTTGAATAGTCATATTTTTTTTGACAAATATAATAATAAAATGAAAACAAAATTCCATACCGACCCAACCAAAGACTTGCTAATTAAAGCAGGAGCAGGGCTTGTGTTGGCTTGGTTAGGAAGTAAATTAATTAAGAACTTAAAAAAAGATACAACAGAAAGTCAAGTAGAAAATGACCCAGCGGTAGCGCAAGCACAAGGATTACGAGTAGCTATGAACCCATCAGGAAATGAATGGATGCGAAAAATAGATGGGACAAGTTTAGAAGCCATCTTTAAAATAGCAAAAGAGATAACAGACCTTGAAGCCGTAAGAAAAGCCTATAAAAATTTATACACGACTTCATTGTATGAGGATTTGCAAGGTGACCTATCAGCAAGTGATTACCAAAAGTTTTTGGCATACGCCACTAAAGGAAAAGCAGGTTCGCAAAATTACGCACCAAAACGAGCAGACATCATTCCTAACTTTTGGTTGATTACAACGGCGGATGCCAACATTAGAAAAACGCCAGTTAAAGAAAGTAAATACAATCCTTTAAATAATATTTTAAAAATTGTAAGTGTCGGAAAAATCATAGGCGTTACTACAGGTAAGTTTGTTTTTGATGAACCAAACGATGTTGTATTTATTGAGTTTTGGACATACACTACGAAAAAAGAAAAGAAAACATTTTACGTTGCAAAGAGTCAAGTCGAATTAGTATCACAAAAAGATAAAATCGAGCGAGACAAAAAAGGAAAAACGCCTTTAGAAATATTAGAAGGAATAGATAATCTTGAAACGCCACAACAAGAAGTCATCAGTATAAGTGAGGCAGAAATTTATACAGAGAATTTTAAACCCATTGGCTTTACACCCAAAGGCGTTATTGTTGGTTTTCCGATGTTGACTTTAGATACAGGCAAAGGCATCTACATTAAATTAAAAACAGTACAAGGATTGATACGCTGGATAAAGGCGGATAAGGCAGTTATTAAAAATAGAAACATTTAATAACTAAGAACATGGCAAAAGAATATTTCTTGCGAGTTCCAACTGTGTTGGGATTGCAAGGCACAATCGAAATTTTATCACAAGAGCTTCTAGGAGCAGGAACAACGGATAAACGAATTACTTATGTCCTAAAATATTATGACATAGCGGTTAAGGTAGCCAAGGCATTTGGAATACACCCATTAATGATATTGGCTCAAGCCTCTGTTGAATCGGGTTGGGGAACAAGTGCATTAGCCACTCAAAACAATAATTTTTTTGGAGTAACTGCCTACGGTAAACCAAATAAATATTGGACTGGCGACAAACGTATTTCAAAGAGTTCGGGATTATCTTTTAGAAGTTATAAAAGTGTAGAGGACGGATTTTCAGATTTTGCACGATTGATAACCACCCATTATCCAGAAGCAGCAAAAGTGAGTAACAACATCACGGCTTACGCTACTAAAATTGCCAACTCTCCTTATATCTCTGAAAAGAATGGCGACAACCGTGTAAAATACAGAGCCTTAATTATACAATCGGCAGAAACTATTTTAATCATAGCAAAAAAAAAGCTCCAAAGTCTGCTCAATTAGGGATTGGTGTTATTCTCCTATCTGGTTTAGGCTTATGGATTGGTTACGAATTATTTTTTAATACAAACACCACAAAAAATTAATCACATGAAACAGTTAGCAAAAAAAGTCATTGAAGAATATTTAAACTTTGGTGGCACTAAAACACCCGAAGACTTTAAACGATTATTAAAGAAAGTAGGAACAGCGATGTTTGATAGCATTGGAGACGAAGAAGGATTTCTAAAATTAAGTTATATCGTTCAGAAATTAGAACATGGATTAGAAATTTCTGCCAAATACGGAAGTATCATTGCTATTGTAGATGATACCGAACATGACTTGCAGGAGTATTATGAAAAACGGTCTACAGCAAAACCCAAAGCAAAACCTAAACATCCAAAGAAAAGAAATACTGATTTAGGAAAACTCAGACGACCTAAAAAAGAGTTGGGCAAAATTGTGGATGAAGGAGATGTTCCTTACAAAGGCAGAGCCGACCAATATTGGCAAGACAAATTAAAAGTTGTATTTACACCAAACAATAAACAAATTAGGACAGGTTCAGAAATACCAAAAAATTATGCTTATGATAATTTAGAATACATTGAAAATTATTATGGCTTACGAGGTATTGAATTTGGGAATTGGTTATCTCAGCAAGACCGTAAAAATTATTTATCAGGATTAGGCTTAGCCTTATTTGATTTACATCATATTTTAGACTTCAGTCCAAAAGAAATTTCACTACATAATAAATTATCGGTTGCATTTGGAGCAAGAGGCAGAGGAAACGCTTTAGCACATTTTGAAGCAGAAACATTCGCTATTAACATCACTCGTTATTCACGTCCAAAAGCAGGAAGCACAAAACGAAAAGGATTTGACCGAACAGATTTATTAACGGCCGGAGGTGGCATTGGTTCTTTTGCACATGAATACGGTCACGCCTTGGATTATTTCGGAGGAATGTTTTTAGATAAAACAGATAGTGGCGCACTATCAGGTGGACGAAGTGAACGTGTTAAGTCAAATGTTCAGCTGTTAAAAGAAAATTCATTAGAAGGCTTAATGGAAAAATTAATAGCTAAGATAATCTGGAAAAATCAAAAAGAACATACGCTGTATTATGAGAGATTAAAAAAAGCCAAGTTGAGTGAATATTATTTTCGCAGGAACGAATTATTTGCAAGAGCTTTTGAAACGTATGTGCATTACAAAATGCAAAAGAAGAAATACAAAAATATATTCTTAGCTGAAACCAAATACAATCCACGCTATTATTTAAGCATCGCTGAAATCAGAAAACTTGAAAAGGATTTTGATAATCTAATTGAGGCTTTAAAAAAAGGAATTTGAAAATTAATGAAGTACTATTTTGGTAATGCTTTATGTAAAACAAATCCACCTAATGAAATTATTACAGCACGAGAAAGTGATAGCCAAAAAGATAGCCATAAAAATGATGTGAAGTGATAATGTAATCCATGCGCAAGATATTTAGATTGACTATAATAACCAATAATAATAGCAACACATAAATAAATTATAGAATCTAGTCCACCTATAAAAACAAGGTCTTCGGTATCATCTTCGTCAATTTCAAATGCTAAAGTAAAGAAAAGACTTACTGCCCCATTAAATACAAATGAAACCAAATACCATAAAAACGAAAAACAAAATGTTAATGGGATTAATAAATCCATCCTGGAATGATTAAATAGGCATGGATTAAACAAATACAAGCAAACATACCAAAATGGCATTAGACAAGATAATGAAATAAAAACATTTTTTATTGGTGGTGATAATTGATTTAAGTCTGATACTAATCCCATAATTTGATTTTACTTAAAAGTACAAAATATATCTCAAATAGAAAATTGCAAAACTGTTACATCTCAAAAATAGAAATTATGAAAACGGATATTCAAATAATCAATTGCCACACGCACATTTTTAATAGGTCGATTGTACCTGATCGGTTTTTGCCTTTTATACTGCGTCCAATAGCAAACTTATTACAAAGTGATAATACATCAAACGGGATTGCCCGATTTTTATCGGTATTAGGCAAAAAGGACACCGCCTTATTGATAAAGAAGTATAATCAGTTTTTAAAAATTGGCGATTTAAAATCACAATTAGAAATTTTTAAATTGTTGCAAAGCTTTTATCCTGATAATACTAAATTTTGTGTGTTACCGATGGATATGGAATTTATGAAAGCAGGAAATGTTAATCAAAATTATAAAGACCAGTTGGATGAATTAGCAAAGATTAAAAGAGACCCAGCCTATAAAGATTTAATTTTGCCTTTCATTTTTATTCATCCCGAACGGATGGGTTTGTTTTCATTGGTTCGTAAATACATTGAGGAAGAAAACTTTGCTGGATTAAAAATGTATCCACCATTGGGTTATTATCCCTTTGATGAACGTTTAGACCAGGTATTTGCCTATGCAGAAAAAAATAACATTCCTGTTACGTCTCATTGTGCTAGAGGTGGTGTATTTTACAAAGGCTCTGTTACAGATGATATGAGAAAACATCCCATAACAGGAAAAGTATTTCAGCAACATAAAAACAAATTCTTTACGGATATTTATACCGACCCTGATAATTACGAATACTTATTTGTAAAGTATCCGAACCTTAAATTAAACTTGGCTCACTTTGGTGGTTTTGATGAATGGCAAAAGTTTTTACAAAGTAGTATTGATAGTTCGGGAGAGCTGAACTGGTTTGAAAAAGTGAAAAGCATCATAAGAAAATATAAAAACGCTTATACTGATATTTCATATACGCTATTTGAGAAGGACTTAATCCCATTGTTAAACATTACCTTACAAGACCCAACTCTAAATTCTAAAATCTTGTTTGGGACGGATTACTACATGGTAGAGCAGGAAACCAGTGATAAAGAGTTTTCTATTAATCTTAGGAGTGCTATTGGTGAGGAAAATTTCAGATTAATTGCCGAACAAAATCCAAAACTTTTTTTAAATTTGAAATAGTATTGTTATGTAGAGTTTATTTTAATGCAAAAGCTCTAACATTAATTTGTTAGGACTTTTTTTGTTATGATTGTTTTTTTGAGTACTGGATTAACTTTTGTGTATCATAATCTTGGTTATTAGGAAAAACAATGTCTGTGTTTTTTGTCCCCTCTAATCCAATGTACGTTGAACTATCTAATTTTAATAAAAGCTCAAAGTAAGTAATTCCTTGCTTATTTGAATAGGCAATTTCAAAAATATCAGACTTTTCGATTTTGTGAACGGAATTGATTTTTCCAAAATACTCATTTGATGAATCAAACATTTTATTGTCCTCATATCTAATATTAAATTCAGCATCTTTTTTTGACAGGTCTAAATTTATATTTCCATATTTTGTCCAAGTACCCACAAACAATTCAGCAGAGTTAATCCTTTGATACGCCTTTGCTCCTTTATAAAAAACGTGTTGTAATAATTGAAAAATGAGATTTTTAGTTTTGCTATGTAAATATTCATTTTTATCTCTTTCAACTTCAATGTATTTTGATTTTATTTCCTGAAGTGGTTTAAGAATTGATTCTAAATCAGTTATTAGAATATTTGATTTCCCTAATTCTGCCTTTAGACTATCAGTTTTTACTAACTCATCATCATATAAGATTTTTAATTCATCATAATCTTCTTCAATGGAATCAATACCTGCTTTATATTTTCTATATTTCTTTTTATATTTTTCTGAATTGATTTTTAAGTCGTAGTTCTCTGTGTCAAATTTTGCAAAGAAATAGGCTGACAGTCTTTTTCCAATGAAAAGTTTTATTGCTTGAGCTAAAATACCAATAAGATAAAAACATAATAGTGAGACAAAAGCAAAGAATAATGGGTTTAATATCATTCCACAAAACCCATTTGCAGTTATATAAATGTTAAATAGATGAATTCTGCCTGAAAATGGTATATGATTATCTATTGCCCAAAATTGATATAGTAATCTCCAATGTTGGTATATCCAAACTAAAATAAATGATAGTATTAAAGGGTTTTTTACTCTCCCTTTAAAATCATCTAGCAAATCATCAAATCTCTCTTTAAATGTTTCCATAGAAACTAAGGTAACATAAATAGTTTGTTTAAAAATTATTATCTATTAGATTTTAAGTCTTAACTTATTGATAATTTCTAAAAACATACTGGTTATTTATCGTCTTTTAACAGAGCTAGGTATAAATCAACTAAATTTCTAATGTTTAAAAACAAATTATGCAAGACAAACAACACATTTATACTAAATAATACGATTTTGCTGTGAAAACTTAAATTAAACCCTATCATTAATATGGGGGCTGTAAGATTTACTACAAGTATTAATATTTCTGTAAATAATGAAAATGAGAAGTTTATTAAAATCAAATCCATTAAATTGAGTTCTTTTAATCCTATTTTATATTTGGTCTTATGTGTTTTTAATAATTCTACGTTTCGATTACTCGCTGTTGTAAGAAAGGTAATTGAGGCAATTGAAAAGCCGACAAGGATCCCCTCTAATGAAATAATTTTATTTATATAGTCTTCAAAATTATATGATACCGCCCCTTTGTAAAGAGATAAATAAATTAGAAAGCAAATTATACTAGGAATTATCCATTCAAAAATAAAAACACGAAGTTTTGAAGTACGAATATAATCAATTGGTATAAGTATAAAATCTAAATAGAGCATTAAAATAATTGATTAAAATAAGCTTTTAAAATAGTAAAAGCTCTTGCGCTTTCAACTTCTCCATTTAAATTTAAATCGAACCAAGCAGAATCTTTCATTATAAAATCGAGGGTGTCAAGTGTAACATCATTTTTATGGTCGTCTTTACCTTTGACAGTTAGACGGGATATTGTTGGATTTAAACCAGAGTTTAGTTTATTGAAAAAATCAATAACTGCATTTTTAATATTTTCTCCACGTTTAGGTTTTATATTAAGAACAATGTCATGTTTAATTTCCGTGGTTCTATTGCTATATCCTAACATATCATCACCTAATATCTGTTTAGTAACATGCAATTCTGCCAAAAAAACTCTTGATAATTCTTTAATTTTTTGTAAAATATCTTTTCTTATTAAGTGATTATAACTTATTGAAAAATCTACACCGTCGTACAATTGTCTATTATATTTATTGAGGTAATCAATAATTTGGTTTATAGAAACTCCATTGCCATTTTTCTCAATAACTACTTTTACTTCCGTTTTTGAGATTTTCAAACATACATGAGTTTTTTGTTGTTCACCTTCACTATCTGTTTTTGGGTTTGGTCTTTTTTTTCCTGTACTTCTGTCAATTAAATCAGCTCTAAATTGATTTTTGGCACTTGTAAAAAACAATGAAACAGTATCTGTAGTGTTTTTCTCCGAAAAATCTAAATACATAAATTTATCATTTTTAATATCTAAAATCTTATCTATAACATCAAGTTGCTTTATTTCATTTATCAGACTCCAGATTTCTAAGGCAGGAAGCTCTAGGTCTTGTCTGTGCATTTTTTTAGTTAAAAAATAGAAGTTAATCCCACGTTGTTTTGTTCTCTTTGCCATTTTTAGTGTTTATATAAATTTAGGTACTATATCCGTCAAAAACAAAATTTTCAAATGTATAACTTATATTCATATTTAAATTTTTGTCATTTTATAACAAATGTTTATCAAGCACGCTTTCGACGAGTTTGAATAAAGATAAGATAAAGATTTAGCAAAGATGGCATAAAGATGCCTAAAAGCTTGAGCAAAGATGCCAAAAAGATAGCGTAAAGCTTGAATTAGCATAGGACGTAGCTGTTTTTATTATGCTATAGTCGACAAATTAGGTTAATAATCCAATAATATTCTAATTTATTGACTTATTTATTAGTTTGGAATTAACATCTATGATGTAATTTCCCTCCAATATGATTTTTACTAATTTTTAGAATTTGATTTTAAAATAACACTATTTGATTTTTCATTTAATTGCAATTTTTAATAAAACTCATCATAATTGACAATATTTGAATTATTTTAATTAATTTGCTTATATGTAACCAAATTTGTAGATTTACGTTAAAATAATAAAACGCTTATCTATTAATTTGCCAAATGAACAAACGAAAAGAAATACCAACCCTAAAAGCTATCCGCCCCGATATATCCTTAAATGATTTTTTCGGTAAGGAAACCCTAGAAAAAACGGTTGAGTTATTAGAATATATCAATTTGCCCTTATTCAAAAGAAATCAAACGGAAATTTCGCACCGCTTTTTAAATTGGTGGACAAGTGAAAATGTTTTAGATAAAAATATACAAGAAGCAGGACGTTTTACATTTACAGAATATATTTGGATTAAAGTCGTTGAGCAATTAAGAACATTTAATTTACCCTTACCATTTATAGCCACTTTAAAAACTAAACTATTTGAACCTATTAAATTAAAAGGCTTTATTAGTAAAACCGACCAAGTCAAAAATTATATTCACGAATTAGGAATAAGTGAAACCGAAAAGAAAAAATTAATTGATTTTGTAGTCAATGAAAACAAGAGCGTTGCAGATACAGGAGTTAGTTTATTTCAACTCATTATATTAGAAAGTATTTTAAAACGAAAATCAATTTCGGTGGCAGTATTCCAAAATTGTGAGTTTTTAATACTAGATAAAACCAAAGAAAGTTTATACACAGAAAATGATTTGAATTTATTAGAAACTGGCACTTATATTAAAGTATCTATTTCTAAATTATTAAGTGAGTTTTTACGTTCCGATTTAGCATTTAGTGTAATGGCTAAAATTCAGCTCTTAAGCTATCCCGAAAATAAATTATATGAATGTATTCATACAGGAGATTACGAAAGTATTCATATACAATTTAAAGATAAGAAAATAAAAAGTTTGGATTTAAAAAAGGCAGTCGATACCAAACAAAAAATAATAAACATTTTAAGTGAAGGAGAATTTGCAGAAATAATCGTAAGGAAAAATAAAGGCATCATAACAAAATTGGAACAAGCATTGAAAATCACATTTTAAGTCTTGGCAGACTTTTTTGTAATTGGGATTAGTTGGCACAAAACAAAAACGTTCTTTATAAGGATTGATATAGGCACATAACGAATTAACCACCTTTTATAAGGTGTATTATTTAACTGCTGTTTTCTTTTTTGAAAACGGCTAAATGTTATGAGCCATGAAACAGAATAATGGGATTAATAATTCGTCACAAAACGAATTAACCTATGAACAACTAAAAAAATATAAGGGTTTTGAAGATATAACAGAACCCCAAGCGGAAAAAGAAATAGAAAATATAAAACGTTTAGCTAAAATTTTGTATTACTTATATATAAATGAACAGCAAACGAATAACAACGAAATTGACGAGCCATGAAAACCGACTTAGAAATATTTATTCCGTTTGCAAAAAAGGGTAAATATGCAGACCGCATAGAGGGTAAAAATTGTTTAATATATACTAGAGTTTCATCTAAAGAACAGGAAAAGGGATTTAGTCTTGAAACTCAAAAACGTTTGATTGAACAAGAGTGCGAAAATAATGACTACATAATATTAGCTTATTTTGGAGGTGTGTTTGAGAGCGCTCAAAATGATGAACGAGAGGAATTTAATCGAATGTTGAAATTTGCCCGAAAGAGTAAAGAAAAAATTTCACTAATTATGGTTGCAAGTGTTGACCGTTTTTCTCGTTCGGGTGCAAACGCCATTTATATAGCAGACCAATTAAGAAAAGAGAACATTAAAATATTTGCAGTTACACAACCAAGCGATACATACACAGCAAATGGTAAGATGCAACAAAACATGCAATTTATTTTTTCTGAATATGATAATGACCTTAGACGTGAAAAATGTACATCGGGTACAAAAGAAATGCTTTCACAAGGCTATTGGTCTAGTAAAGCTCCATTAGGGTATGACCAAAAAACTCGTAAAAAAAGAGATAATACCACCATGTCTGAACGACAAACAATTACCATTAATGAAAAAGGAAAATTAATCCGAAAAGCATTTTATTGGAAAGCAGAAGATAAATTAACCAATTCCGAAATAATTTCAAAGTTAGCTGTATTAGGATTAAAATTATACAAGCAACAATTGAGTGATATATTTAATAATCCTTTTTACTGCGGTTTAATGGCACATAAACTTTTAGACGGACAAGTAGTAAAGGGAAGACATGAGGGTATTGTATCAAAAGAAATATTTTTACTAGCTAACAGTATTAGAAATAGAAATACAACAAGACGAAATGATTTTAGCGAAGTGCCTTTAAAAAACTTTATGAAGTGTGCAGATTGTGGTAGTTCGTTTTGTGGCTATATAATAAAGAAAAAAGGGCTTTGGTATTACAAGTGCAACAAAACTGGTTGTAAGTGTAATAAGAGTGCTAAAACAATTAATAATTTATTTATTGAGGAGCTTTCACATTATACGATTGATGAAAAGTATAAAGAGCCTGTAAAAGATGAATTATTAAGATACTTTGATAAAACTGCAAAAGAGAATGAATCAGATGCTCAAATTCTTAAAGTGAAATTAGCAGAGGCTTCAAAAAAAGTTGAAACTTTAGAGGAACGTTTTGCAATAGGAGAAATTGAAAAGGACTTATACCAAAAATTTATAGTTAAATATAAAAAGGAAAGGTTAGAAATTAATAAGGAATTGGAGGGCTATCAGTTTAAAAACTCGAACCTCGAAAAACAGTTAAATAAATATTGCAATTTATTAATAAACCTCCCGTCAATATGGGAACGTAACGGATATAGGGGTAAAATAGAATTGCAAGAATTGTTGTTTCCGTTGGGATTATTGTTTCAACGTGAAAATAGCAGTTTCCGAACTCCCGAAATAAATCAAGTGGCACTTGCAATGTCACTAATAGCAAGGCAAACAAACCCAAACAAAAAAGCAGACAGTAACCAATTTTGTTACGTGTCTGCTTATGTACACACGAAGGGACTCGAACCCCCACCCTCGCGGACCAGATCCTAAGTCTGGCGCGGCTACCAATTACGCCACGTGTGCATGATGGTACAAATATAATTATAAAATACCGAAATAGTAAATAATATACTTTTTTTAATATTTTTTCATATAATCTTCAAAACAAACACCCTGCATAAATTCGGGAGAATAAATATATTGATAAAGCAATTTAGACCATTGTTTATCTGTTTTTCGTTTATCTAATAGGGCTGAGTCAAAAGGCTTACTATAATGGATTTTGATAGTATCTTTTCTAGCTTTAAACATTTCGTCTGGTAAAAACAACATTTCAATATTTGCCTTTATTCCAAGACGTTTACGCCACATTGCAAAATTATAAAAGAACTTAGAATTTTCTCCTTCGATAAACACTGGCTGAATCAT
>CANHPI010000050.1 GCA_947462425.1 Bacteroidota bacterium | reverse complement strand
GGAGTAATAAACATGGAAATTATTTAGATTATATTTCTGAAGGTGATTCAAATAAAGAAATTATAGAATCGGTTGAACATGGAATTATTATAAGAGCTCCTTATAAACCTAATTTCGCAAATCGCATAATGCTAAAATATGGTGATACTAAATATAAATTTTTAAGAAAAATAATTTCAGCCTATTATGAATTTGCTCAATTTATTTTTCTTACTGGTCCAAAATCTACGATTTATTCTGCAGCAAATAATTATTTAGAAAAAAATTCAGTTGATGCAATTATTGCAACTGGCGACCCTTTTATTCTATTCAGTTATGCATCAAGACTTAGTGAGAAATATAAAACGCCTTGGATTGCTGATTATCGCGACCCTTGGTCGCAAAATCTTAACATTCAACGCAATTATTTTTTAAAAGTATGGAATACTTATTTTGAGAAGAGTATCTTGAAATCTAGTTTTTCTATTACAACTGTGTCCGATTTTTTACAAGTAAAAATATCCGAATTAATAAAAGAAAAATCATTCCTTATTTTACCGAATGGGTATGATCCGGAATTAGTAGAAAATGTTAAATCAATTAAACAGCAAAATGATTTTTTAAGTATTGCTTTTGTAGGCTCAATTTATGATTGGCACCCACTTCGAAGTTTTTTGAGCGTAATGTCTAAATTTATTAAAAGTAATAAAGAGATAAAAATTAGAATTAATTTTTATGGGATAAATCTCTATGGCGTAACTTTTAATGGGGATTTAAATGAGATTATTAAATCAGAATATCCCGATTTATCAAATTATATTCAAATTCATAAAAAAATCTCTAATGGACAATTACTTGAAGAATTAGCCAAACAAAATGTCATGCTTTTGTTTAATTATTATTCTTATATGGGAACAAAAATATTTGACTATATAGGACTAAAACGAAGTATTTTATTTTGTTATACGGATGATATTGAAGCAAATAAACTCAAATCAAAGTATTATGATATTGAGGATATTGATAATATTAGTTCACACTTGCAGGAAGATTTAATTATGGCAACAAATTCCGGTTATCTTATTAAAGATTCCTCGCAATTATTAGATAAGCTAGAAGAGTTATATATTGAATTCGCTCAAACTGGAATTATAAAATGTAATACCATTAATTCCGAAATGTATTCTCGAAAACACCAAGTTGAGCAATTGGCATCTTTAATAAAAACGATTTCATTACAGAAAAATTAATAGAATGATGACCGGCCAGGTAGTTATTATAGATTATGGAATGGGAAATATTCATTCTATTCAAAAAAAATTAGCACGGTTAAAAATTAATTGTTTAGTATCTTCTAATCATCAAGATATAACAGCAGCCGATAAAATTATATTACCAGGAGTTGGTCATTTTGGTCAGGCTATGTTAAAATTGCATCAATTAGATTTGATTCAAGTTTTAAATGAACAGGTGCTCTATAAAAAGAAACCTATTTTAGGTATTTGCTTAGGCATGCAATTAATGGCTTTAAAGAGTGAAGAAGGAAATGTAAATGGGTTAGGATGGATAGATGCCGATGTCGTTAAATTTAAAGTGAACGATAAATTAAAATATAAAATTCCTCACACTGGATGGAATGAAATTATGATTAAGAAAGAAAGTCCATTAATGATTGGTATTTCTAATTTATCTGAATTTTATTTTGTTCATTCCTATTATTTTAAAACCCATCAATCTGAGGATATATTAAATGAAACAGAATATGAAGGACAATTTGTTTCATCTATTCAGCGTGAAAATATTTTTGGTGTACAATACCATCCTGAAAAAAGCCATGACGTTGGAGAATTATTGTTAAAAAATTTCATTAATCTATAAAAATGTTTAGACCTAGAGTAATACCAGTTCTGTTATTAAAAGACAACGGATTAGTGAAATCGAAAGTCTTTAAAACTTTTCGATACATTGGCGATCCCATAAATGCAGTTAAAATTTTTAATGATTTAAGAGCAGATGAATTAGTATTTTTAGATATCATAGCTTCACGCGATAAACGATTAGTGTCGTTGGAATTGATTAAAAATATTGGTGAAGAAGCGAATATGCCATTTGCCGTAGGTGGAGGAATAAGATCTTTAGAAGATATTCGGCAAATTATTAGTGCAGGTGCCGAAAAAGTGATTATAGGTTCTTATGCTACTGAAAATCCTAATTTTATAAAAGAAGCTTCTGATACGTTTGGGTCTTCTACAATTGCTGTTTGTATGGATGTTAAAAAAAAACTATTTGGAAAAGAAAAAGTTTGGTCTTTAAATGGCTCAAAGGTATCAGACTATTCGCCAATTGATTTTGCAAAATTAATGGAAGAAAAAGGTGCAGGAGAACTCATTGTTCAATCTATTGAAAAAGATGGATTGATGACGGGTTATGATATCCAATTGATTAAAAATATTTCAATGGCAGTTTCCATACCAATAGTAGCACTTGGTGGTGCTGGAAAAATAGAACATTTAAAACAAGCTTATACAGAAGGTTATGCCAACGGCTTAGCAGCTGGTAGTATGTTTGTTTACCAAGGAACAAAGCAAGGTGTATTAATCAATTATCCGGAAAAGGGAGAATTAGAAATTATCAAGGTTTTATAATATTAAAGTACTATTTTTGATTTATAAAAATTATTACATGAGCACTAATATTTATCAAATATGCACGCGATGTGTAATGGATACATCAGATCCTGGAATATCTTTTAATGAATTTGGGGAATGTAATCTTTGTTCGGAGTTTTTAAGTAAACGTGCTAAGCACAATTATCATGGTGCTGAAAGTGATTTGAAGTTTCGGAAAATTATTGAAGAAATGAAGATTGCCGGTAAAGGTAAAGAGTATGATTGTGTTTTAGGATTGAGCGGTGGAGTTGATAGTAGTTATGCTGCTTACATATGTAAAAATAATGGATTGCGCGTTTTGGCAATTCATGTTGATAATGGATGGAATTCAGAAGAGGCAGTTTTAAATATTAAAAACATTGCACGAAAATTAGATATTGATTATGAAAGTTTTGTTTTAGACTGGGAAGAGTTTAAAGACTTGCAATTATCTTTTTTAAAAGCTTCGGTTCCGGAGGCTGAAACACCTACAGATATTGCCCTTCTTGGAGCCATACATAAAGTTGCATCGAAATATGGAGTGAAGTATATTATTAGCGGAGGAAATTTTGCTACAGAGGGTATTTTACCAAAATACTGGCACTATAATGCAAAAGATAATAGATATTTAAAATATATTCAGAACACATTTGGAAGTGGTAAAATTAAAAATTTTCCTCTATTTGGGTTTATGAAAGAAATATATTATAAGGTTTTTAAGAGAATAAAAATTATTTACATTTTAAATTATGTGCCTTATTCTAAAAATAATACCATTGAATTATTGAAAGAAGAACTTGACTGGCGTTATTATGGAGGGAAACACTATGAGTCTTTGTACACTGGCTTTATTCAATCATATTATTTAAATAAAAAATTTGGTATAGACTATCGACGAGCAACCTTAGCTTCGCAAATTTGTACCGGAGAAATTACACGGGAATTAGCTTTAAAGGAATTGGAAATATTACCTTATAACGATGAAAAAGTTATAGTTGAGAAAGATTATATTGCTAAAAAACTTGGAATAAGTGTTGAAGAATTTGAAAGGATTATTAATCTACCACCAAAATGGTATACTGATTATCCCAATGAAGAAAAAAGATTAAATTTTATTTATGATACTTACAGAAAATTATTTAAAAAAGATAAATTAGGTAATTTCTAAAAAATAATTTTCTAATAAATGAAACAACACATTAATTGCATAATTTGTAATTCTGATAAATTGACTGCCCTTCAAGGGTATGAAAAAGCACATTTGTGTAAATGTAATTCGTGTGATTTAGTTTTTTCAAAAGTTATACCAACATCTGAAGAATTAGGTAAGTATTATAAGAATTACGGAATTAACAATTATTTATCGCCGCTCACTATTAAACGTTACAATGAGTTATTGGATCAATTTGAACCTTTTAGGAAAACCAATAAAATTTTAGATATTGGATGTGGTTTAGGGTACTTTTTATTGGAGGCAAAATCAAGAGGATGGGAAGTTTATGGCACTGAACTTTCAAGTGAGTCGGTTAATATTTGTATACAAAAAGAGATTAATATAGAAAATGGAACTTTGAAACCGGAGAATTATGAAAACGAAATGTTTGATATCATAACTTCTTTTGAAGTTATTGAACACATTAATAATCCAAGGTCCGAATTACAAAATTGTTATAATATCTTAAGAAAAGGAGGTTTAGTTTATATAACCACCCCAAATTTTAATTCCTTACTTCGTTACCGTTTAAAAGCAGCATACAACATTATTACCTATCCCGAACATTTAACGTATTATACTCCAAAAACACTAAAAAAACTATTTGAGCTTTCTGGTTTCAAAAAATCAAAAATTATAACAACAGGTATTAGTTTAACCCGTTTTAGAATAAGTAGTGGTAGAAGTAATCAAAAAATAATTTCGGCTAAATCTGACGATGAAAAAATTAGAAATCTAGTGGATAATAAATGGTATCTACATCTTACAAAAAATATCATAAACAAACTTTTAACTTACTTAGGTTTAGGAGATAGTTTAAAAGGTTGGTTTGTAAAATAATATACGTTTTACAATTATTTAGGTTGTTATATTGATGTTTTTTTTGCCTTTTTAAATGCTTTAGATTTAGTATTAAAATTAACATCATATTGGTGTTTTATGGCAAACAAACTTGCAACAAAAAATGGTAATTCAGGAATTCGTAATCGAACTAATGAGCCAAAATTTGCCACTGTTAAGCCAACCGAAAATGCAAAAAATAAGGAAAATAACATTGAAAACAGGATTAGCGAATTTTGGGTAAGGAATTTAAAAAAGCCTCGAACTTTTAGTTTAATTAATAGAAAAATAGTTAAAATAAGGAGATAGCTATTCTCTAAAGCAGAAATTAACATTACCGGATTTCTTACATCCCAAATACCTGGCCTAAAAATACCTGCAAATATTGCTGATGGTGCTTTTGATGCTATTCCGCCGGCGCTTGCGTCAAAATCACCAATATCAAATGATTTGCCTCCATAATGTTCCGCCTTCATATCTTGTTGAGTTACTACAGCCTTATCTAATACGGTATCTAGTTTATAAGCCCCAAGTGATTCGCCCATTTGGTTTAAGGCTACGTAGCATAAAAGTCCGGCAATAGATAATAATAAAGGAGAAGCAATCATTCTAATAAAACTATGTTTTATTTTTTTGACGAGATTATTACTAAGCCATAAAATTGAGCCTGGTAATAAAGCAAAAAAGATGTAAGGTTTGATTGCTAAAATAATAAAGCTGGCAACAAATAAATAAACAGCAAATGATAATTTTCTTTCTTTTTTAATAAAAAAATGATAAAAACTATATGTAAACCAACCTACGGCAGACAGTGTAAAAGAATCTTTCATTAAGCCAGAACCCCAAAATACACAAGAAGGTATAAATAAACATGCAATAGCAAATTCACGTTTTAAGTCAGGAAATTCTTGTAGGAAAGTTTGATATAACCTCCATAAACCACCATATGTAATACAAGCTACTAATACAGCTGTTGAAAAGTAAGAATGAAGACCTATTGTTACAATTGGTATTAGGAGTTTAACAACAAAAAATGAATTATTGTCTCTTGGCGAATATACAGGATAACCAGTTTCTTCATTAAAATTAAAAAAATGTCCTTTAGCATCTCCCAACCAGCCAATCCAAAAATCATCTAAATCATTAAACATAAGATGTGCGTATGCCGATGAAGTTTGAAAATAATTTGTGGTATCGCCACCTCCGTAATAAAAAAAATAGATTAAGCCTAAAGCAATAGCTCCAAAAACACGTACCATTAACCCTTTGGTGAAATAGGCATATTCTGGTTTAGTGCGAATATGTTTTTTAGAAATGTAATACCCATACGCATACGCCCCCAAAATATATAAGGGAGTTAATAAAATGTCAAAAATGCTCAAAAGTGGGTTCATGCAAGTATAAAAATACTATTTTTACTTTAAATTATGGCTGTGAGTAAAACCTTTGTATTTGTTTCTATTGATGGGATGACTGATTCGCTTGGCCAATCTCAGGTTTTGCCCTATTTGGTGGGCTTGGCGAAAAAAGGGAATAAGGTTGGAGTCATCAGTTGTGAAAAAAAAGAAAATTGGGATTTACAACATCATACCATTCAGGCTATTGTCAGTGAGGCAGGTATTTCTTGGGATTATTGTTTTTATAATACTGGCAAACCTTTCATATCTCAAATTCAAAATTATTTGGCACTTAAAAAAATCGTAATTTCTAAAATTTTAAATAAAGAAACTCCCAGTAATATTGTGCTGCACTGCCGAAGTTATTTGGCCGGATTAATTGGACTTTATTGTAAGAGAAAAATGAATACCGGTTTTATTTTTGACATGCGTGGCTTTTGGGCTGATGAAAGAGTGGAAGGTGGAATTTGGACTAAATTTAATCCTATAAGTTTTTATTTGTATTCTTACTTTAAGAAAAAAGAAAAAGAAATGCTGGTTCATGCAGACGTTATTGTTTCATTAACACATAGAGCAAAAGCAATTATTTTAGATTGGAATTTTAAAATAGAAGAATCAAAAATTTCCGTTATCCCTTGTTGTGCCGACTTAAATCATTTCTCAAAAGATACTATTAATCAAGATCAATTAGTAGTATTGCAGAACAAATACCCCCAACTAAAAAATAATTTTGTTTTAAGTTATGTTGGATCCTTGGGAACTTGGTATATGGCTAATGAAATGCTGGAGTTTTTTAAATTATTATCTCAAAATACAGAAGCCTTTTTTTTAATTATTACAAAAGACAGTAAAGAATTAGTTTATCAGGCAGCTAAAAAACATAACGTTGATTTAGATAAATTAATTATAGTTTCTTCATCAAGAGCGGAGATGCCTTATTATATTTCATTATCCACGGCCTCTTTGTTTTTTATCCGACCAAGTTTTTCAAAATCAGCGTCTTCTCCAACAAAAATGGGAGAGTTATTATCGATGGGAATTCCTATTATTACTAATGCAGGTGTGGGAGATGTAGATAGCATTGTTCAGGACACAAAATGCGGAGTTGTTATTTCAAGTTTTAATCAACCACAATACAAAAAAGCGTTAGAAGATTTATTAAAAAACAGTAACATATATAAAAGTAATACAATCAATGCCGCTAATAACCATTTCTCATTAGATGATGGCGTTGAAAAATATGCAAAAATTTACAACTCATTTAAGTAAAATTTTAAAATTAAAAATATGACTTCTCAAAATACATCATCAATTATTGTTACAGGCGGCGCTGGTTATATAGGTTCTCATACCATTATCGAATTATTACAACAAACCAATTACAATATAATCTCTGTAGATAATTTTTCAAACTCTAATACAGATACTTTTAATCGAGTAGAAAAAATTACAGGTAAGCGCGTAAAAAATTTAAACGTGGATATTTGTAATTTAGAAGCATTGGAATTGGCTTTAGCTTCTGTTGAAAATCCAATAGGTATCATTCATTTTGCTGCATTTAAATCAGTCCCACAATCTGTAACAGAACCACTTTTATATTATCATAATAATTTAGGTTCTTTAGTAAATATTTTAAAAATTTGTAAGAAGTTATCTATCGAAAACTTTATTTTTTCTTCTTCCTGTGCTGTATACGGAAATGTTGAAAAACTTCCAGTTACCGAAATTACTCCTTTTAAAAAAGCTGAATCACCTTATGCAAATACCAAACAAATTGGAGAAGAAATTGTTACAAACTTTACTAAAAGTGAACCTAATTTTAAATCCGTTTTACTAAGATATTTTAATCCTGTGGGAGCTCATTTAACTGGCTTAAACGGCGAATATCCTAGAGGAAGGCCGGATAATTTGGTTCCATATATAACACAAACTGCCGCAGGTATTTTGCAAAAATTAACGGTTTTTGGTGGCGATTATGATACTCGAGATGGGTCATGTATAAGGGATTATATTCATGTAAGTGATATTGCAGATGCTCATGTAAAGGCTTTAAATTATTTAATTGATAATAAACAAAAGCAAGCAACCTCTATATTTAATTTGGGAACCGGAAATGGTGTTAGTGTTTTAGAAGCTATTAACTCTTTTGAAAAAGTAAGTAGTCATAAATTAAATTATGAGGTTGGTCCTAGAAGAGCGGGAGACGTTATTAATATATACGCTAATAATGATTTTGCGAAAAAAGAATTGAATTGGATTCCAAAATCTAATTTAGATGATATGATGTTAAGTGCTTGGAAATGGCAGCAACAGCTTGCAACTGAAAAGTAGGTTTATTTGGTTTTAATAAATTCTAAATTTCTTTTTAAGCCTTTATATTTCGTGCGTTTTACGGCACTATGTTTAAAAATAACACTGAATGTTTCTTCAGTTATTTCATGCCATTCGTCATTGGTTAAATTTAACAAGCCTGTATGGTTATTAAATTGAATTTCATTATGTGGCATACTAAATCTATTCCATGGACAAACATCTTGGCAGACATCACAACCAAATGCCCAATTATCCATTTTGTTTTTAAATTCATTTGGAATAGCATCTTTTAATTCAATTGTTAAATAACTAATGCATTTACTTCCATCAACAATAAATGGTTCTACAATTGCTTCTGTTGGGCATGCATCAATGCATTTCGTGCATGTGCCGCAATAATCCTGCATCGGGCCATCATATTCTAATTCGATGTCAATAATTAATTCAGCAATAAAAAAGAAAGAACCTTGTTGTTTGTTAATAAGGTTGGCATTTTTTCCAATCCAACCTAAACCACTTTTTTTTGCCCAAGCTTTGTCTAATATCGGTGCGCTATCTACAAAAGCTCTACCGTTAACATCACCAATTTTTTCTTTGAGTGTATTTAAAAATTCATTTAATTTTTCTTTAATTATTTCATGGTAATCTTTACCATAAGCATATTTCGAAATTTTTGGAGCGTTGGTATTTTGTTTTTGTTCTGGATAATAATTATATAGCAAGGATACAACAGATTTAGCATCATTAACTAATAGCGTTGGATTTAGACGTTTGTCAAAATGGTTTTCCATGTATTCCATTTTGCCGTGCTTTTTTGAATTAAGCCATGCTTCTAATCTTGGAGCTTCTTCTTCCAAAAACTCAGCTTTACTAATACCGCAAAAATCAAAGCCTAATCGTTTTGCTTCTTGTTTAATGATGGATGAATATTCTAGCCTATTAGTCTTCAAACAAACCGCCAAGTCTACCTTTAAATGATTTTCCCAAATGTTTGTAAGCCTTTTCAGTGGCTTCTCTTCCGCGAGCTGTTCTGGCCAAGTAACCTTCTTGTATTAAAAAAGGTTCATATACTTCTTCAATAGTTCCAGACTCTTCGCCAACAGCAGTGCTAATGGTTGTTATGCCTACTGGTCCACCTTTAAATTTTTCAATAATGGCAGATAAAATGCGAATATCCATTTCATCTAATCCATTTTTATCCACATTTAATGCTTTTAATCCGTATGTTGCAATTTCAATATTGATAGCACCATCACCTTTAATTTGTGCAAAATCTCTTACACGTCTTAAAAGTGCATTAGCAATACGTGGCGTTCCTCTGCTTCTGCGAGCTATTTCATAAGCTGCTTCGTCAGCAATCTGCACACCTAGTATTTCAGAACTACGTTGCACTATGCTGGTTAATACTTTGCTGTCGTAATAATTTAAACGAGATGTAATTCCAAAACGAGCGCGCAAAGGAGCTGTTAATAAACCACTTCTAGTTGTAGCGCCTACTAAGGTAAAGGGGTTTAATTTTATTTGAACGGTTCGAGCATTTGGCCCGCTATCAATCATTATGTCAATTTTGTAATCTTCCATTGCTGAGTACAAATATTCTTCTACAATGGGACTTAAACGATGTATTTCATCAATAAATAATACATCAAATGGTTCAAGGTTTGTTAATAAACCTGCCAAATCTCCCGGTTTGTCAAGCACAGGTCCACTTGTTACTTTTAAATTAACACCTAAATCATTTGTTATTATATGAGCTAAGGTTGTTTTTCCTAAACCCGGAGGCCCGTGCAATAAAACATGATCTAAGGCCTCTTCACGTTGTTTAGCTGCTAAAACAAATACTCGTAAATTATCTACAACAGATTCTTGTCCGCTAAAGTCGTTAAACTCTAAAGGACGCAAGGCTTTTTCATAGTCCTTATCGGTATTGGTTAGTTTTTCGTTATTAGCGTCTAAATTATCATTCATCATTGTAAAGATATATAATTTAAACGCAGCTTAATGCTATAATTTGTAGCATTCATAATAATTTGGATTCTGCATTGGAGTCTTATATCTGAATCTTGTTGCATGAAGAAAAAAATGTATTTTAGTTTTATCTCGGAGTAACTCATTCCAAAATTAAGTTTACTAAAATCTTTTTTACAACTTTCTCAATGGCTCAAGTAAATACTCTAAGCCATTTGATTTTATCTCATACATGGTTGCTAACATCATTCCCAATTTCCCTTCTGGAAATCCTTTACGTTGAAACCATTCCAAATAAGAAACTGGTAAGTTTGCTAATATAGTACCTTTGTATCTGCCAAAAGGCATTTTTAGTTTCACTAAATCTAATAGTACTTCGGATTGAGACATACCTTTTTTATTTTAACCACATAGGCACATAGTTTTAGTTGCTTTAAAAGATAGACAGAGAAGCTAACATTTTCACATAATCACTATGCACAAAAATATTTATTTCTATCTAATACTAATACTTTATTGGATTTCTATGTTCCTATTTGGTTATTTTTTATTTGCCTTGTTATTTCTTCTTTTGCTCCAAAAATTATAGCCAAAACCTAACAGTGCTAAAATAGCAACTGGTATTTTCCAGGATACTAGGCCATTTTCACCTACGTAGCACATGAAGCGCTCCCAACGGAATTTGCCTTCTTTTGAATTTTTAGTTAACGATCCTAAAATAGATTTACCACTCACCGGATTATTTTTAGGATCCTTTATGCTTAACCAAACAAAAACAGGTCGTCCAACAATATGATCAAATGGCACAACTCCCCAACTGCGACTATCGGCAGAATTATGACGATTATCTCCCATCATCCAATAATAACCTTGTTTAAATGTATATGAAGTAATAGGCTTTCCATCATATAATACTTGTGCACCTGATGTTGTTATTTGATGAATACCATCATCATAAGTACTAAGGATTTTTTCATACAAACAAATATTACCCGTATCGATTTTAATTGTCATTCCTTCGGAAGGTAAAGTCATAGGGCCAAAATTGTCATTATTCCATGGATAGCGACGGTTATGAGGAAAAATACTTTGACTGTATTCGCCCCTAGGATCAATACGTTTTTTTACACTAATTACATTAGGTGTATTTTTTATATCTTCAGCAACATTTGCTGGCATATTAAATAAATAGACTGTTGTATCCTCTCCAATGTTTTCTTTAATACCGGCCTCAGTTACGTATATATCATGCTTATCTAAAAAGAACTCATCAATGTTTAATAATCTGGTGGCTATTTTAACTTCATAAAAATGTTGAGCGTGCTCAGGCATGTTTTGTTTTTTATCATTGATAAATAATTCACCATCTTTAATTTCTAATTTATCTCCGGCAATACCAACGCAACGTTTTACATAGTGTTCACGTTTATCAATTGGCCTACCAACTTTTTT